>JAYTOZ010000165.1:0-9190 GCA_043747515.1 Frankiales bacterium
GGGCTTCCCGGACGCCGGGTCGGTCGAGCTTCTGCGCCGCCGCGGGATCCGCCGCGTCGTGCTCGTCCCGGCGTACGCCAAGCATTCGCCGTGGCAGGACGCCGCCGTCAAACCGGTGGCAGGGCTGCCGCTGGTGCGGCGGCAGGAGCGGGACTCGGTGGTGTTCGACCTGCAGCTGGCCGGCTGAGCAGCACCGCGATCGCCAGCAACACCACGACCGAAGGGTTCCGCACCAGCTCGTGTGGATAGCCAAGTGTGAGGTAGCTCAGCGACGCCAGCACCACGACCATGCCCAGCAGGACTCCGTCGAGCAGGGTCCGCATCCGCAGCGCGGTCACCGACGCGGCGAGCAGCACCGCGGCGACGGCGATGAGGATCGGTGCGACGATCGCGCCGATCTGCGACTGGTCGGCGCTGCCGCCCGACAAGCCGTGGGCGAACGCGAACGTATCGAGCCAGCCCTGCACCGGGACCGCCACGTTGCCGGGCCGTTCCATGTCCGGCCACACCCCGAGTTGCAGGCGGACGTAGACCTGCCAGGCGGCCAGCGCCAGCGGCCCAGCGGCCAGCGCAACGATGCTCCGGCCGAGCTCCGGCGGCGGCGTCCGGCGGCGCGCCCACTCCACCGCCTCCCAGAGGGCCAGTCCGGCCGGCACCGTGACATAGGCCTCCTTGGTCAGACACAGCAGCACCAGAAGGCCTGCGGCACCGGTGATGTGGCGACGTGACCAGGCCAGCAGCACGAGGGCCGCCAGCGCAGTGCCGACGGTCTCGGTGGTGCTGACGGTCACGGCGTACAGCAGACCTGGACTGCTGGCGACGAGGAGCCCTCCCCAGGGTGTGCGGCCGAGCTGCACCGACAATCGACTCACCGCGTACGCCGCGACGGCGGCCCCCAGGACGGTCAGCGCGAGCAGCGCCGACGGGACCGAGCCCGGCCGGCCGAGGGCGAGGACCCGGGCCAGCCAGCCGAACATCGGATGGCCGTAGCGGTAGGGCGCCTGATCGATGAGCAGGTGCTCGCGGCCGTGCAGCAGCGGGTCTCGCGCCATCACGTAGTAGTAGACGCCGTCGTAATGCTCGACCGGGTTGACGAACGCGAACGACGGGTCGCTCGCCCGGGCCACCGCCGCCATCGGCTCCGCGCGCGAGAGCTTCACCAGCGCGCTCGGCGAGAACCTGCCGTCCTGTGAGGCGAAGCAGGCCAGCAGAGACGTCGCGACGGCGGCCAGGGCGCAGGCGAGGGCGACCAGCACGTCGCGGCGCCCCCTGGTCACGACGGCCATCCTGGCAGCGCCGTCAACGCAGCAGCGCGGCGCCCTCGCCGAGCATCCGTCGCGGTCCCTGCTCCAGGTCGACGCCGGGCGGGAGCAACCGCACACCCGCGTGCAGCAGCGTCACGCCGGTCCGCCCGACGAGCACCGGGTCGAGCAGCACCTCGGCGACCTCTGGCACCTCCTCGCCGAGCCGCGCGACCCGGTGCAGCACATCCACGAGCGCCTTGCGGTCGGCGCCGGCCAGCAGCGACGCCCCACGGACGCCTTCGACGAGCTCGGTGGCGTCCCGGTCGGTCAGCGGCAACGTCACCGTGACCGGGTCGACGAGCAGATCGGCTGCGACGCCACCCAACCGCAGGGACAACAGCGGCCCGACGGCGACGTCCCGGACCAGGCGAACGACAGTCGACACGCCGGGCGGCGCCATCGGCTGCACCAGGAATTGACTCGGGCCGATCAGGGCCTGGACCGACGTCCAGGCCTCGATCAGTTCGGTCTCGGTGTCGATCGACAGCCGGACGGCGCCGACGTCGACCCGGTTGCGCCATCGGGCATCCGGGCTCTTCAGGGCGACTGGCCAGCCCAGGCTGTGGGCGGCGGCGACGGCCTCGTCCACACCGGCCGCGCGGACCGTCGGCCACGCGGTCAGCCCGAAGGCCGCGAGCAGCCCGGCTGCCGCCTCGGGCGGGAGCCATTGCCCGTCGTGCTCATGTGCGCGGACGACGTCGTCGGCGCGTTCACGCAAGATGTTCTGCAGGACGACCACATGACCTTGCGGCCGGGCCCGCCAGGACGCGTACGCCGCGGCTCGGGCGAGCGCGAGCGCAGCGGAATCCGGTGAGGCGAAGGACGGCACCGACCCCGGGCCGGGCGCGGCGCCGGGCGCATTGACCCGAAGGCCCGGCGGCACCCCGTCGTGGCCCAGGAACGAGGCCAGCACCGGTAACGCTGCCGTGCTGCCGGCCTCGAGCAGGGCGGCGGCGAGGGCGTCCTCGGCAATGTGCGGTGTGACGAGCGCAAGCACGGCGTCGACCGATCCGGAGGCGGCAACGAGCTGGAGCGCGGTCCGGAAATGCTCCGGCAGCGCGAGCGGCCCGAGGTCGACCGGATTGGCCGTCTCGGTCGTGCCCGCGAGCTCACGCAGCACGGCTTGGACGCTGTCCGGCAGCGGCGGCACCGTCAACCCGGCTGCCCGGCAACTGTCGGCCGCCAACGACGCGAGCGCGGAGGACGTGCCGACGATGCCGACCCGACGGCCGGCCGGCAGCGGCTGCAGGACCAGCAGCTGCGCGACCTCGAACAGTTGCGCGAGGGTGTCGACCCGCACGACACCGGCGCCGGCGAACAGTGCGTCGACCGCTGCGTCACCGGCGCCCCGGCCGCTTTTGAGGGCGACGACCGGCTTGCTGCGGCCGAGCACCCGCGCGATCCGGGCGAACTTGCGCGGGTTGCCGAAGCCCTGCAGGTGCAGCAGGACCACATCGGTGCGCGCGTCCTGTTGCCAGTACTGCATCAGGTCGTTGCCGGAGACGTCGGCCCGGTCGCCGATCGAGACGAAGGTGGACAGCCCTAGCGACCGACGGTCGGCCTCAGCCAGCACGGTGCCGGCGAGCGCCCCCGACTGGCTGAAGACCCCTACCCGGCCGGGGAGCGCCGCGCCCACCGCGAAGGCTGCGTGCAGACGCACCGCGGGATCGGTGTTGAGCACGCCCATCGCATTGGGCCCGATCAGCCGCATGCCCCCGTCGCGGGCCAGCCGCACCACCTCGGCCAGCCGTGCCTGGCCCGCTTCCCCGGCGTCGGCGAACCCGCCGGACACGATCAGCAGCCCGCGCACCCGTTTCTCGGCGCAGGCGGCCACAACGCCCGGGACCTGCGCGGCCGGCACCGCAATGACCGCCAGCTCGACATCGTCTGGCACATCGCGGACGTCGGCGTACGCCCGGACACTCGCCACGTGTGGCGCATGCGGGTTGACCGGATAGACCGGCCCTTCGAAGCCGTGCTCCAGCAGCGACCGGAAGACCTCGTGTCCGGCCGTGCCCGGCTGCCGGCTCGCGCCGACGACGGCGACGGTCTTCGGCCAGAGCAGTCGCGCGACGCTGCGCGCCTCGGCCCGGTGCTCGCGGGCCCGGGCGACGTCCCGGGACGCAGGGGTCTGCAGGATCGGGAAGACCAGTTCGATATACCCGTCGGACATGTGCCGCTCGATCTCGAAGCCGGCGCTCTTGAAGACCTCAATCATCCGGCGGTTGCTCGGCAGGACGTTGGCGACGAACCGGTCGACGTGCCGCTCCTGCGCCGCCGACCCGAGATGTTCGAGCAGCAGCGAGCCCAGACCGCGTCCCTGGTGGGCATCCTCGACGACAACCGCGACCTCGGCGTCGGTCGTGCCGGGGAGCTTGTCGCAGCGGACCACCCCCACGATCTCGTCGCGCAGCAGGGCCACGACGGCCACCCGCTCGTCGTGGTCGACGTTGGTGAAGCGCTCGACCTCGCGGGCCGACAGGGTGCGCACCATCGAGAAAAAACGCATGTAGATGGTGTCCGGCGACAGCCGCGAGTGAAAGGCCCGCAGCCGGTCGGCGTCGTCCGGCGTGATCGGGCGCAGGTGCACCGTGCCGCCGTCGGCCAGCACGGCGTCGGCCTCCCAGTGCCGGGGATAGCTCATCTGCCCATCCTGCCGCTCAGTGCGCCGCCCGCCACTGCGGCGGCCAGGCATCCGCACCGAGATGCCAGCCATCGGTCCGGAACGCCGTGGCCTGCGCCCACGCCACAGTCCGCTCCCCCGAGCGCACCGCCACGTCGTACGACGCGACACGGCGCGTCCTGGTCCGCTCGCTCGCCGTCGCCTGCAGCAGGACACCTGGGCTTGCCGCAGCGGCGTAGTGCAGCGTCAGGCCCGTTGCCACCACCTGACGCCCCCAGCTGTTGCACGCGGCCTCGAAGGCGAGATCGGCGAGCGAGGCAAGCAGTCCGCCGTGGACGCTGCCGCCGAGGTTGGTCGTCGCGTCACCCGGCACGACGGTGACGACCGCGGCGCCATCGCCCCAGGACGCGAGCGTTGCACCGAGGTGGGTGCGGTACGCGCTCGCCTGCAGCACCGCGTCGAGCCGGCTGCGCAAGGACGTCTCCACCCGTGCACCCTACGGGCCGGGTGTCGGGCGGGCGCCGGCCTGGCGCACCGGCCAGGATGGAACCATGACGGCGCTCGAGCGGTTCTCCCCGGCCACGCGGGCGTGGTTCACCGGGGCGTTCGCAGCGCCGACGGCCGCCCAGCAGGGCGCCTGGTCGGCGATCAGCAGCGGCGTCGACACCCTCGTCGTGGCACCGACCGGCTCAGGCAAGACCTTGTCGGCCTTCCTGTGGTCACTCGACCGGCTGGCCACCGCGCCGATCCCCGAGGAACCCCGCCGGCGCTGCCGGGTGCTCTACGTCAGCCCGCTCAAGGCCCTCGCGGTCGACGTCGAGCGCAACCTGCGGGCGCCGCTGATCGGCATCCGGCAGGCCGCGCAGCGCCTCGGGTTGCCAGTGCCGGACATCCGGGTCGGGACCCGGTCGGGCGACACTCCGGCCGATGAGCGGCGGGCGTTCAACAAGACACCGCCGGACATCTTCATCACCACCCCGGAGTCGCTGTTCCTGGTGCTGACCAGCGCCGCCCGGGAGTCACTGCTCGGCATCGACACCGTCATCCTCGACGAGGTGCACGCCGTGTCCGGCACCAAACGCGGGGCCCACCTCGCGCTCAGCCTCGAACGACTGGATGCTCTGCTCGACAGGCCCGCCCAGCGGATCGGGCTGTCTGCGACGGTCCGCCCGATCGAGGAGGTCGCGCGCTTTCTCGGTGGCCAACGCGAGGTCACCGTCGTGCACCCCCGCAGCGCCAAGACCATCGAGCTCGAGGTCGTCGTGCCGGTCGAGGACATGTCGCTGCTCGGTGAGTCGACCGGCCCGGTGCGCGGCGGCTCCGCGGCCGGCGCCGAGCCCCGGGCGTCGATCTGGCCGGCCGTCGAGGAGCGCATCGTCGACCTCATCGAGGGCCACCGGTCGACCATCGTGTTCTGCAACTCCCGTCGCCTCACCGAGCGGCTGACCAGCCGGCTCAACGAGATCGCCACCGAGCGCAGCTTCCCCGAGCCCGCGCCGCAGGACCTCTCGCGGCCCGACGGGTCGGCCGGGGTCAAGCACTTCCCGGCGCAGCTGATCGCCGCGTCCGGCCAGGGCACGGGCTCCGCCCCGTGGGGCAACGGCCTGCCCGCCGACACCGCCGGGTCGGTCGAGATCGCCCGGGCCCACCACGGCTCGGTGTCGCGCGAGCAACGGTCTGAGATTGAGGAGGCGCTCAAGGCCGGGCGGTTGCCGGCAGTGGTCGCGACCAGCTCACTTGAGCTCGGGATCGACATGGGAGCAGTCGATCTCGTCATCCAGGTCGAGTCGCCACCGTCAGTCGCGAGCGGGCTGCAGCGGGTCGGCCGCGCCGGCCACCAGGTCGGGGCGGTGAGCCGGGGTGTCATCCTGCCGAAGTACCGCGGCGACCTGGTGCAGTGTGCCGTCGTCGCCGAGCGGATGGTCCAGCCCGGCGGCGCCGGGATCGAGTCGACGACCTACCCCCGCAATCCACTCGACGTCCTGGCCCAGCAGATCGTCGCCATGTGCGCCTTGGAACCCTGGGACGTGGAGGATCTCGCCGCCGTCGTACGCCGCGCGGCGCCGTTCTCCTCGCTCCCGCAGAGCGCCCTGGAGGCGACCCTGGACATGCTGTCCGGTCGCTATCCGAGCGACGACTTCGCCGAATTGCGGCCGCGGATCACCTGGGACCGGGTGACCGGCGTGCTGACCGGACGCCCGGGTGCGCAACGGCTCGCGGTCACGAGCGGCGGCACGATCCCCGACCGCGGCATGTTCGGCGTCTTTCTGGTCGGCGAGCGCAAGAGTCGGGTCGGTGAGCTCGATGAGGAGATGGTCTACGAGTCGCGGGTCGGCGACGTCTTCCTGCTCGGCTCCTCGGCCTGGCGGATCGAGGACATCAGCCATGACCAGGTGCTCGTTACCCCGGCGCCCGGTCAGCCGGGCCGGATGCCCTACTGGAAAGGCGATGCACCCGGCCGCCCGATCGAGCTCGGACGGGCCCTGGGCGCGTTCCTGCGGGAGCTGTCCGCCCTCGACGACGAGGGCCAGCAGGAGCGACTTCGGGTCGCTGGCCTCGACGCCTGCGCCTCGCAGAACCTGCTGGCCTACCTGGCCGAGCAGCGCGCGGCCACCGGCGTCCTGCCGGACGACCGCACGATCCTGGTCGAACGGTTCCGCGACGAGCTCGGCGACTGGCGACTGGCGATCCACTCACCCTTCGGCGCGCAGGTCAACCAGCCGTGGGCGCTCGCGCTGACTGCGCGGCTGCGCGAGACCTACGGCGTCGACGTGCAGTCGATGCACGCCGACGACGGCATCGTGCTGCGGCTGCCGGAAACCGAGCAGGCCCCGGACGGCTCGGTCGCGGTCTTCGAGCCCGAGGACGTCGAACCCGCGGTCCAGGCCGAGGTCGGCGGCTCGGCGCTGTTCGCCAGCCGCTTCCGCGAGTGCGCGTCGCGCGCCCTGCTGCTGCCGCGCCGCAACCCGACCCGACGTACGCCGCTGTGGCAACAGCGGCAGCGGGCGGCGCAACTGCTGTCGGTCGCAGCGCAGTACAGCACCTTCCCGATCGTGCTCGAGACGATGCGGGAGGTGTTGCAGGACGTCTTCGACGTGCCGGGCCTGGTCAGCCTGATGCAGGACGTCCAGGCCCGCCGGGTGCGGCTGGTGGAGGTCGAGACCACCCAACCGTCGCCGTTCGCCAGGTCGCTGCTGTTTGGCTACATCGGCGCCTTCATGTACGAAGGGGACGCACCGCTGGCCGAGCGGCGGGCACAGGCCCTTTCGCTCGACTCCGCCCTGTTGGCAGAGCTTCTCGGGCAGGCCGAGCTGCGCGAATTGATCGACGGCGACGCCTTGGCCGAGGTCGAGGCCGAGGCGCAGCTGCTGACCGAGCAGCGCCGGGCCACCGATCTGGAGACCACTGCCGACCTGCTCCGGCGGCTCGGCGACCTCACCACTGCGGAGGCGATCACCCGCGGCGCGACCGCCGCCTGGTTGGCCGAGCTGGAAGACGTCCGCCGGGCGATCCGGGTGCGGATCGCCGGCGAACAGCGCTGGGCGGCGATCGAGGACGCCGGCCGGCTGCAGGACGCGCTCGGCACGGCGCTGCCGGTCGGTGTGCCCGAGACGTTCCTCGAACCCGTCCGTGACCCGCTGGGCGACCTGGTGTCGCGGTTCGCCCGCACGCACGGGCCGTTCCATCCTCTGCAGGTCGCGCAGCGGTTCGGCCTCGGGGTCGCGGTCGTCGACGCGGCACTGGCCCGGCTCAGTGCCTCCGGCCGCGTCGTACACGGCGAGTTCCGCCCTGGTGGCACCGGCCTTGAATGGTGTGACGCCGAGGTGCTCCGCTCACTGCGCCGCCGGTCGCTCGCCAAGCTGCGCAAGGAGGTCGAACCCGTCCCACCGGAGGCACTGGCCCGCTTCCTACCGCAGTGGCAGGGACTCGGGGGCTCAGCCGGCCGGGGCGCCGACGGGCTGCTGCGGGCGATCGAGCAGTTGCAGGGCGCCACTGTCCCGGCGTCCGCACTCGAATCGCTGGTGCTCCCCAGCCGGGTCGCCGGCTACACACCCGCCATGCTCGACGAGCTCACCGCGGCCGGTGAGGTGCTGTGGGCCGGTCAGGGCTCGCTGCCCGGCAACGACGGCTGGGTCACCCTGCAGCCCGCCGACAGCGCCGAGCTCGTCCTGCCGCCGGTCGGCGAGCTCAGCAGCACCCCGATGCACGACGACATCCTGGCCGCGCTCGACGGCGGCCAGGCACTGTTCTTCCGGTCACTCTCAGATCGGGTGTCGTCCACCGATGATCCGGTGCTGCAGCAGGCGATCTGGGATCTCGTCTGGGCCGGGCACCTCACGAACGACACGCTCTCGCCGCTGCGCGCGCTGCTCGGCGCGGGTCGCACCACGCACAGCGCCAAGCGTGGCCCTGGCCGCCAGCGCAGCCGTTACGGTCGCCCCGTCATGCCGACCCGCACCGGGCCGCCGACCATGGCGGGCCGCTGGTCCCGACTGCCGGACCGCGACACCGATGCCACCCGGCGCACACACGCCCTCGCCGAGGCGCTGCTCGACCGGCACGGCATCGTCACCCGTGGCGCGGTCATGGCCGAGCGCGCCCCGGGGGGCTTCGCAGCCGTGTACGCCGTCCTGAAGGCGTTCGAGGAGGCCGGCCGGGTCCGCCGGGGCTATTTCGTCGAGGGGCTCGGGGCCTCGCAATTCGCCGCACCCGGGGCTGTCGACCGGATGCGGGCCCTCGCGGCGGTCCGGCCGGTCGAGGACGAGCCGCTGTGGACCACAGCCGTGCCCGGCGGCTGGGACACCTCGCGCCAACGCAAGCGACGCGACGATGCCCGCGCAGTCGTCGTCGCGGCCACCGACCCCGCAAATCCGTACGGCGGGGCACTGGCGTGGCCGATCCGCGACGACGAGCGGGGCCACAAACCGGCCCGGAAGGCCGGCGCCCTGGTGGTGCTCGTCGACGGCTCGTGCGTGCTCTACGTCGAGCGGGGGGGCAAGACGCTGCTGTCGTTCACCGACGAACCGGCCCGCCTGACCCCTGCCGTCGACGCGTTGGCGCTGGCCGTCCGGGACGGCGCCCTCGGCAAGCTCACGGTGGAGAAGGCCGACGGCGAACCGGCGCTCACCTCGACCCTCGGGCTGGCGCTGGAGGAGGCCGGCTTCCGGCCGACCCCGAGGGGCCTGCGGCTGCGCGCCTGACCGGCCCGACGTCTGAGCGACTTGCGGCGTGGGCGTGACCGGGCAGGTCCTGGCGGTCGACG
>JAYTOZ010000166.1:0-1789 GCA_043747515.1 Frankiales bacterium
TTCATTTTCGTGGAGCTGCTCTACGCGGTGCGCGTGACGCTGAAGGAGCGGCAGATCGTCGCCGAGCCATTCCTGGTCGCGGCCATTCTGGTCTCGGTCAAGGAGATCATCGTGTTGTCGGTGAAGGGCGCCAACGAGTACATCGGGCAAGGCCCGAAGTTCACCCGGGCCATGGTCGAGACCGGCTTGCTCGGCATCCTCGTTGTCGTGTTGTCGTGGTCCACGATTTTGCTACGCCGCAAGGAGCAGCTGCTCCCGGAGACCGGTCCGGTCCTGGACGCGGACTAGGGCGGCGTTGATGCCCGGCCCGGCGGCCGGGGTGCGCCGTACGCCCGATCTCCGCCATCGCGGCCGTCCACGACTGCACCTGACCGTGCGGTCCTGTGTGGGCTGTCCTCATCCGTCTGCGCCCGATACGTCCTCCTCGTCGAGCGGTCTTCCGACCTTGCCTCGGCGTCCTCGACGCCAGCACCGTCGCCGTCGCCGAGAACGGTGCTGTCCGGCTGGCGCTGAGGGTCGAGAACGGCATGGGCAGGGGCGAAACGCGACCCAAACTTTAGCCCGGACCCGGCCGGCCAGTGCGACGTGATGCAACAGCCGAACCAGCCCGCCAGGTCGGCGCTGACATGCACGATCGCGGGGCCGGCCGCGCGGCCGGGCTGGCCGGCCTGGTCCAGCCGAGGGCTCTGGCTGATCCATGACGAAACGCTCGTCCGGGCCAGTCCTGCTGGAGGGAGGTGGTTGAGCATGAACAGCAGTTGGCTTCGGGCGGCCCGCTCGCCGGACGGGCTGTTGTGGGTTGGCAGCCCGCTACCGTCGCCCAGGTGCGAGGCTGTGTTGTCATCGGGGTTGGGCGAGGCGTCACGAAGCGAGGGCAGGTTGTGGTGACGCACGAGGTCGCGAAACAGCAGACGAGCGCCGACCGGGCTGCGATAGCTCGGCCGGTGCGAAATGGTCTGGATCATCCAAACCGCGGCGAAGGCCAGAGCTGGGTCGGTCTTCGACCAACGTCGACGAACCTCAAATCGGAAGATATGCCCCCTAACCTGCAGTTATGCCGTCCGCCGACGTTCGCCGGTGACCGCTGATGGAGCGGAGAATCTTCGGGATCGAGAACGAGTACGGCGTGACCTGCACATTCCGTGGCCAGCGACGGCTGAGCCCGGACGAGGTCGCGCGTTACCTGTTCCGCCGGGTCGTCTCGTGGGGCCGCAGCTCCAACGTCTTTCTCAAGAACGGCGCCCGGCTCTACCTCGACGTCGGCAGCCACCCGGAGTACGCCACACCCGAGTGCGACTCGGTCGTCGACCTCGTGACGCACGACAAGGCGGGCGAGCGGATCCTGGAGGGCCTGCTCGTCGACGCCGAGCGGCGGCTGCGGGAGGAGGGCATCGCCGGCGACATCTACCTGTTCAAGAACAACACCGACTCGGCCGGCAACTCCTACGGCTGCCACGAGAACTATCTCGTCGGCCGGCACGGTGAGTTCAGCCGCCTCGCCGACGTCCTCATCCCCTTCCTGGTCACCAGGCAGATCATCTGCGGCGCCGGCAAGGTGCTGCAGACCCCGCGCGGCGCGGTCTACTGCGTCAGCCAGCGGGCCGAGCACATCTGGGAAGGCGTCAGCAGCGCCACGACCCGAAGCCGGCCGATCATCAACACCCGCGACGAACCGCACGCCGACGCCGAGCGGTTCCGGCGGCTGCACGTCATCGTCGGTGACAGCAACATGAGCGAGGCCACCACCCTGCTGAAAGTGGCCACGACCGACTTGGTGCTGCGGATGATC
>JAYTOZ010000167.1:0-9499 GCA_043747515.1 Frankiales bacterium
CCGGGGGTGGCTCGAGATCACCGACCGGCAGGGCGTGCTGCGTCGGCATCCGATCGTGTCGGTGAGTATTGGGGTCGCCGCGGATGTCGGCGGGGCCCGCGACCATCGGGCCGTCGTCGCCGCCGCGACCGAGATGAAGACCCTCGCCAAGGCCACCCCCGGCTCGCTGGTCGCGGTCGACCGGCGGGGCTGATCCGCCCGGCGGTACGCTCAGCCGGACAGTCACGCGCGCTCCGGGGCAGGTGCAATTCCTGACCGGCGGTGACAGTCCGCGACCCGCTCGCAGCCAGCCAGCGGTGGACCCGGCGCAACTCCGGGACCGACGGTGAGAGTCCGGAGGAGAGGTAGCGCGCGAGGCGGGTGCAGCCTTGCGCTGCCGCCCGTCCGTGTCCCCGGAGCGCCCTGAGCGCAGGGAGGCACAGGTGGACGACGAAGCGGCCATGCGCCGTGCGCTCGAGCTCTCTCGAGCCGTGCTCGGCACGACCAGCCCCAACCCGCCGGTCGGCGCCGTCGTGCTCGACGCCCACGGCGAGGTCGTCGGTGACGGCGCCACCCAGCCGCCCGGTGGCCTGCACGCCGAGCTCGTCGCCCTGCGCCTGGCCGGTGTCCGGGCCGCCGGCGGCACCATCGTCAGCACCCTTGAGCCCTGCGCGCACACCGGCCGCACCGGCCCGTGCGCACGCGCGATCATCGACGCGGGGATCCGGCGGGTCGTGCTCGGCGCTGCCGATCCCACCGAACTCGGCGGTGGTGGCGCGCGGGTGCTGCGGACCGCCGGGGTGCAGGTCACGACCGGGGTGCTCGTCGACGAGGTCGACCGCGGCCCGCTCACGGCCTGGCTGCACCGCCAGCGCACCGGTCGGCCGCATGTCACCTGGAAGTACGCCGCGACCCTGGACGGCCGGTCGGCGGCGGCCGACGGCACCTCGCGGTGGATCACCGGCGAGCCGGCCCGGCAGGACGTGCACCGGCTCCGGGCCGAGAGCGACGCGATCGTCGTCGGGGTCGGCACGGTGCTGGCCGACGACCCTGAGCTGACCGCCCGGCCACCCCGTGGCGAGCAGCCGCTGCGGGTCGTCGTCGACCGCACCGGCCGGTTGCCCGCCGACGCAAAGATCATCCCGGCGCTCGTGCTCGCCGGCAGCCCAGCCGAGGTGCTCGCCGAGCTGGCCGCCAGGGAGATCGTCGCGGTGCTCCTCGAGGGCGGCCCGACCCTGGCCGGCGCTTTCCTCGCCGCCGGCCTGGTCGACCGGGTCGTCGGCTACGTCGCGCCGGCGCTGCTGGGCGCCGGGCCGCCCGCCCTCGCGGGCGCCGGCGTGGGAACGATCAGTGCCGCGATCCGGTTGCGGCTCGACGACGTCACCCGCGTCGGCGACGACGTACGACTGACCCTCAGGAGGGCGTGATGTTCACCGGCATCGTCGAGGAGCTCGGGGAGGTGACCGGCTGGGAGGACCTCGCGGACGCGGCCCGGATCACCGTCAGCGGCCCGGTCGTCACGGGCGACGCGAGGCACGGGGACTCGATCGCGGTCAACGGGGTCTGCTTGACCGTCGTGACCAACGAGGCCGGTGCGTTCACCGCCGACGTGATGAAGGAAACCTTGCGGCGCTCCGCACTCGGCGGGCTCGGTGTCGGCAGCCCGGTCAACCTCGAACGCGCCGTCCGGTTGCAGGACCGCCTCGGCGGTCACCTCGTCCAGGGCCATGTCGACGGCACCGCAACGATCATCTCGGTGGCGCCCGACAAGCACTGGACGGTCGTGCGCTGCTCGCTGCCGGCCGAGCTCGACCGCTACGTCGTCGAGAAAGGCTCGATCACGGTCGACGGCATCTCGCTGACCGTGGCCGCGGTCGAGCCCGGCTGGTTCGAGGTCAGCCTCATCCCGACCACGCTCGAACGCACGACGCTGGGACGCAAGGGCGTCGGCGAACCGCTCAACCTGGAGGTCGACATCACCGCCAAGTACGTCGAGAAGCTGCTCGCCGCCAGGCTGCCCGCATGAGTGCGGCTCCGGCGGGTGCGCCCGGGAGCGACCTCGACTCGATCGAGCGCGCGATTGCCGACATCGCTGCCGGCAAGGCCGTCGTCGTCGTCGACGACGAGGACCGCGAGAACGAGGGCGACGTGATCTTTGCCGCCGAGTTGGCGACCCCCGAACTCGTGGCGTTCACGATGACCCAGTGCCGGGGCCTGCTCTGCGTGCCGCTCGAGGGCGACGCGCTCGACCATCTCCAGCTCGGGCAGATGGCGCAACAGAACACCGAGCGGATGCAGACCGCGTTCACCGTCAGCGTCGATGCGCGCGAGGGCGTCACCACCGGGATCTCGGCGGCCGACCGGGCCCGGACCATCGCGCTGCTGGCCGACCCGTCGAGCAGTGCCTACGACCTCGTCCGGCCCGGGCACGTCTTCCCGCTGCGAGCCAAGCCGGGCGGTGTCCTGCGCCGCCCCGGCCACACCGAGGCAGCGGTTGACCTCGCCCGACTGGCCGGGTTGCGACCGGCCGGCGTCATCTGCGAGATCGTCCAGGAGGACGGCACGATGGCGCGGCTGCCGGAGCTCAAGATCTTCGCCAAGGAACACGACCTGGCGCTCATCTCGATCGCCGACCTGATCGCCTGGCGCCGCCGCACCGAGAGCCAGGTCCGCCGGCTCGCGCAGGCCAAAATCCCCACCCGGCACGGGGAGTTCACCGCGCACGGCTACGAGTCGGTGCTCGACGGCACCGACCACGTCGCGCTCGTGAAGGGCGATCTCGGGGACGGCCAGGACGTGTTGGTCCGGGTGCATTCCGAATGCCTGACCGGTGACGTTTTCGGTTCGCGTCGCTGTGACTGCGGCCCGCAACTCGACGCCGCGCTCTCGGCGGTCGCGCAGGAGGGGCGCGGCGTGGTGCTCTACGTCCGCGGCCACGAAGGCCGGGGGATCGGCCTGATGCACAAGCTGCAGGCCTACCAGCTGCAGGACGCCGGGTCCGACACCGTCGACGCCAACCTCGAGCTGGGGCTGCCGGCGGACGCCCGGGATTACGGCACCGGCGCGCAGATCCTGGTCGACCTCGGCATCCGGACGATGCGGCTGCTGTCGAACAACCCCGACAAGCGAGCCGGCCTGGAGGGCTACGGCCTGGAGATCGTCGGCCGGGTGCCGCTGCCGACCCTCGCCACCCCGGAGAACCTGCGCTACCTCAAGACCAAGCGCGACCGGATGGGGCACGACCTGCCGGGCCTCGCCGCGTTCGAGGACGAGGCCACCGAGGCCGCCGCCGACTCCGCACAACCGAGTGAGCGCGAGTGAGCGGCACCGGCGCTCCTGCCGCGGGGACGGTGGACGCCCGAAACCTGACGCTCGCTATCGTGGCAACCCGCTGGCACGAGGCGATCACCGCCGCGCTGCTCGATTCGGCGCTGCGCACGGCCGCACAGTGCGGTGTCGCCGAACCCACCGTCGTCCGTGTCGCCGGGGTTATCGAGCTGCCGGTCGTCGCGCAGTGCCTGGCCAACACGCACGACGCGGTGGTTGCGCTCGGCGTCGTCGTACGCGGTGGGACACCGCATTTCGAATACGTCTGCGACGCGGTGACCTACGGGCTGACCCGGATCTCGCTCGACACCCACACGCCCATCGGCAACGGTGTGCTGACCGTCGAGGACGAGCAGCAGGCGCTCGACCGGGCGGGTCTGCCAGGCTCAACCGAGGACAAGGCCCGCGAGGCCGTCCTCGCCGCGCTCGACACCGCAAGGGTCCTTCGGGGCCTCCGCATCGGAAGCTGAAGGGCCACCCCCGACCGTGCTCGCCGTCGTCCTGCCCAAGGGCAGTCTTGAAAAGCAGACGCTCGATCTGTTCAGCGCCGCCGACCTCACTGTCGTGCGTGGCTCGGACCGCGACTACCACGCCCGCGTCGACGACCCGCGCATCGACAAGGTCCGCTTCCTGCGCCCGCAGGAGATCCCGACCTACGTCGAGCAGGGCATCTTCGACCTCGGGATCAGCGGTCGCGACTGGATCACCGAGACCGGCGCCGATGTCGTCAGCCTGGGTGAGATCGGTGGCGGGCGGGCCGGGGAGGCGGTCGTGAGCGTCGTGCTCGCCGTGCCGAAGGAGTCCCCGTGGGCGTCCGCGGCCGACCTGCCGGACGGCGTCCGCATCTCCACCGAGATGCCCGAGACGACCCGCCGTTATCTCGACGAGCACGGGGTGAAGGCCAAAGTCTTCACCAGCCACGGCGCGACCGAGGCCAAGATCCCCGACATCGTGGACGCGATCGTCGACCTCACCGAGACCGGGTCGAGCCTGCGCAAGGCCGGCCTGAAGGTGATCGCGACGCTGCTCACCAGCCGCACCGAGCTGATCGCCAACCGCGAGTCGTACGCCGATCCGGTGAAACGCGCTGCGATCGACGACCTCGTGGTGCTCATCAAGGGCGCGCTGCGGGCGCGCGGGCATGTGCTGCTCAAGCTCAACGTGCCGACCGCGGGGCTTGCGGCGGTGTTGGCCGAGCTGCCGGCCATGAGTTCACCGACGGTGATGTCCACTGCGAACAGCGACATGAGCGCTCTCGAGACGGTCGTGCCGAAACAGGGCGTCAACCGGCTGATCCCCGCCCTCAAGGCAGCCGGTGCCCGCGACATCCTCGAGCTGCCGATCTCGAAGATCGTCGAGTAGTGGGGGCAGGGCTCGTGGCCAACCCGGTCTTGGCCCCACCGGCGCCTCGGACCACGCCGGCCCTGGCTGCCGCGGTGCTGTCCGGGGCTATGGTGGCGCTGCAGGCGCGGCTCAATGGCGACCTGCAGGTCGCGCTCGGCGACACGCTGCTGACGGCGCTGGTCTCGTTCGCAACCGGACTCGTCGCCGTCGTCGCCGTCGTGTCCTGCCGACCGGCCTCGCGGACCGCGTTGGCGAAGCTGCGCGACACCCCAGGTTGGAACCGCCTCGGCGGCGTCGGAGGTGCCGTCCTCGTCGCGGTCGGGGCTGCCGCAGCGCCCCGGATCGGGGTGGCCCTGCTGACGATCGGATTGGTCGCCGGCCAGACCGGCGGTGGCCTCGCGGTCGACCGGCTCGGGCTCGGTCCTGGCCGGAGACAAGGCGTGACCGGGCCGCGGGCGGCCGGAGCGTTGCTGTGCCTGCTCGCCGTCGGCGCCGGCGTACTTGGCGGCGGGGCGCGCCACGCCGACCCGGTGCTGATGGCCCTCATCGTCGTGGCCGGGATGCTCATCGCGTTGCAACAGGCGCTCAACGGCCGCCTCCATCGGGCGACTGGTGATGCCGGCGTCGCCACCCTGGTCAATTTCGTGGTCGGTTCGGCGGCCCTGCTGCTCGGGCTCGCGGTGCGGGCGGCCCTGTTCGGGGTGCACGTCAGTCATTGGCCCGGTCTCGGCGAGTTCGCGCTCTACGCCGGCGGTCCGATCGGCGCTGCCTATGTCGCCGTCGCGGCCGTCGTCGTCGGCCGGCTCGGCGTGCTGCGACTCGGCCTGGCCATCACGGCCGGGCAGCTGCTCGGCGCCGTCGGGCTCGATGCGGCCCTGCCCGGTGGCAGCGGCGTCCCGCTCGCCACGCTCGTCGGGGTGCTGCTCACGCTGATCGCTGTCGTCGTGTCCGGCCGGGGGGCGGCGTGACCGTGCGCTTCGGCAAGCTCATGCTCGGGCTCGTGCTGTTCGGGGTCGGGATCTGGCTCGGCCTGCAGGCCCACCTCGGCGTCGGCCCGTGGGACGTCCTGGCCGGCGGGTTGTCGCAGCACCTGGGGACACCGTTCGGCCGCACCGCCATCGGCGTCTCGGTGGTCGTCCTGCTGATCGGCCTCGTCGCAGGGGTCCGACCCGGCGTCGGCACGGCGCTCAACGTCGTCGTGATCGGCGCCGTCATCGACGTGCTGCTCGCCACCCCTGCGCTCGACGCACTGGGCACCGGTCCGCTCGCCGCGAGGCTCTCGGCCACCGCCGGGGGGATCGCAGCGGTCGCCGCCGGTTCGGCGCTCTACCTCGGCGCGCACCTCGGACCTGGCCCCCGGGACGGCCTGATGGTCGCGCTCGTCCAGCGCACCGGTTGGCGGGTCGGCACCTGCCGGGCGCTGCTCGAGCTCGGTGTCCTCGTCCTGGGGGTGGCCCTGGACGGGCCGGTCGGGATCGGCACGATTGCGTTCGCCCTCGGCATCGGACCGGCCGTCCAGCTGGCCTTCCGGCTGCTGCGCCAGACCCCGGTACGCCGTGACGTGGAGGTCCCTGCGTGACCCAGCCGAGCGTCGAGGTGCATCCCCGGCAACTCACCCTGGTGTGCCGCCTGGTCGCCGGGCTCGTCATCGTCGTGTTCGGTGTGCTCGCCGTGCTGCTGCCACGGGGCGCCGCCGGCGGCCAGAGCTTCGGTCTCAGCGACCAGATCGCCTTCTTCATCGTCGGGCTGCTCCTGGCCGGCGGGGTGCTCGTCTTCACCCGGGCCAGGGTTCGGGGCGACGCCACCGGGGTGCGGGTACGCAACGCGCTCGGCGAGCGCTTTTTCCCCTGGCAGGTGGTGGTGGCGGTCCGGCTCGACGACGGCGCCCCCTGGGCCCAACTCGAGCTGCACGACGACGAGACCGTGGCGATCCTGGCCCTGCAGGCCGGCGATAAGGCCCACGTCGTCGATGGGGTCCTCGGACTGCGTCGGCTCCTCAACGCCTCCCGTGGTCAGTGAACCGGCCCTTCGCCGGCTGGCCCGCCGGTCCGATGCAGACCGGGTGACCCTTCGCCTCGCGCTGCCCGTGACCCTTGTTCTCGCCGTGCTGGCCGTCCCGTCGGCGGCGCCGCGGTCGGTCCCGGTCGCCCTCGCCAGGACGGTGGTGTCCCAACCCGACCCGACTGCGGCGGCTCTGGGCCGGCGAGTCCTCGACGCGCTCGCCACGTCCGGCGCGACGACGCTGGGTGCCGCGGTCGACGTCGAGGGCTATGGGCCTGTGCTGCGCAGCTCGGCGACGGCCGGGCTGCCGCCGGCGTCGACGCAGAAGCCCTTCACAACGGCAGCGGTCCTGGCCGGCCTGCCTCGCACCATGACCCTGCGCACCGCCGTGGTCGCGGTCGGCACGCCGGTCGCCGGCCGGCAGCCGGGCAACCTGTGGCTCGTCGGCGGTGGCGATCCGTTCTTGACCGGCGCTGACCTGCAGGCCCTCGGTTGATCGGTGCGGCGCGCCCACATCACGGTCATCACCGGTGCGCTCGTGCCGGACGACACCCGCTACGACGCGCGGCGCCGAGCCCCCGGCTGGAAGCCCGAGTTCGTCCCCGGCGAGAGCGGACCGCTCTGCGCGCTCGCCGTCGACCACAACAGCTGGCGCCACGACGCTGCCTTCCTGGCCGACCCCGGCCTGCCTGATCTTGCCCGGTTCCAGGGCGCCCTCGCGTCGTACGGCGTGCGGGTCCTCGGTGGTCTGCGGCGCGGCGGGCAGCCTCGGGGCGCGCACGTGGTGGCCGAGCACCAATCCGGTCCCCTCGCGGCCGTCGTACGACGGGTCGACAAGGACTCGGACAACTTCGCCGCCGAGTTGTTGCTCAAAGAGCTCGGCCAGGTCCGCCGCGGCGAGGGAAGTAGTGCTGCCGGGGTGCACGCGGTCAAGGACGTGCTCGGCCCGCTCGGCGTGCCGGTCGGGCCGGCCGCCGACGGCTCGGGCCTGTCGGCGTACGACCGGCAATCGCCCGAGACGGAGTTGGCCCTGCTGGGCGCGCTCGACGGGACCGCTGCCGGCACGGCGCTGCGTGCTGCGCTCCCGGTGGCCTGCCAGGACGGGACGCTCGCCCACCGGATGTGCGGTACGCCGGCCGCCTTCACGGTCGTGGCCAAGACGGGCACCCTGGATGGGGTGCGGGCGCTAGCCGGCTGGACCACCAGTGCCGGCGGCCGGTCGGTGCGGTTCGCGTTCCAGCTGACCGGATTCCGGGACGGCCTGGCCGCCCGGGCAGCACTCGACGCCGCCGCCGTCGTCCTATCGGCCGCCGTCGGGTAGCCGCGGCTCCGCCGAGCCGGTGGTGGTCTTTTCACCATGGCGGTGCGGGTGGCAACGCCCGCGCCGCCGCTGGGCACCAGGGCGGGTGCGCTCCGCGGCGCTACGACGTGCGGCTTCGTCTCGGTGGCAGCGGCGCTCAGGCGGGGACGGGTGCTGGTGACCGCATGGTGACCGGTCCTGCTGGCTCTTGACACAGCTTGTCGCCTACGGGTCTGCTGTCCCCCCAATCATGCGCAGCGGTCGGCGTTGCACAGGGCGCTCAACGGCGAGCTACCACCCACCAGCAGTCCCGTCGTCGTACGCCAGGTGCGCTTCAAGACTGTGCTCAGCCGCTCGAACTCCTGGAGAATTAGCATGAACGTCACCGCGCCGGAGCCCGCTCCCGGAGGCATCTTCCGGTTGATCTACCGGAGCCACGACCTCCTCCCGGTGGAGACCCGGAAGGCCGATCTCGGCGAGTTGTTCAGCACTGCCCGGTTCAACAACAAGGAGCGGGACATCACCGGCGCGCTCCTGGTCGCCGACGACTGGTTCGTCCAGACGCTGGAGGGTGAGGAGTCGGCGGTGCGCGACCTGTTCACCCACATCGAAAAAGATCCCCGGCACGACTTGGTTGCCGTGCTCGAGGAGCGGATCGTCGATGCCCGGGTGTTCTCGCGGTGGGCGATGGCAAAGGTGGCCGCCGATGGCGAGCCGGACATCCCGCTCATCAGCAACAAGAGCGGGATCACGCCGGCGGCCGGCCGGGCCATCACGCCGGAGCAGGAAAGCATCCTGCAGACCATGCGCGACGCAGCCCGCAGCGAGGCCCACACGGGATAGCGGCCGGGCCCAGGCTCCGCTGACCGGCGCCGATCGGTGGTTATGGCGAAGCGGCTGTCGTCCGACGCCGTCGCCAGAGCAGGGTCCCGACGAGCGCGAGCAGCACCAGCGGGCTGAACGGCAGCAGTGCCCCCAACATCACCGCTGCTGCCCGGGCAATGGTGGCGAGCGCCTGCCAACCGCTGCGTAGGCCGTCGGTGAACCCGGCGCTGCCCGCGCCGGCTACCGGCGTCCCGGTCCCGTGCAGGGTCACCTTGAGCGCGCCGAGGTCGACCTGGTCGCCGAGCGCGGTGGCCCGGTTCTGCAGGGATTCCAGGTCGGCTTCCCGTCGGGTGAGTTCCCGTTCGATCGTGGTGATCTCGGTGACCGAGACCGCCCGGGCGAGCAGGACCCGGACCCGCGCAACGCTGGTCCGCAAGGTGGCGAGTCGGCTGTTGAGATCGACGCTCTGGTCGGTGACGTCCCTGGCCTGGACCTCCCGGCCGGTTTCCTTGCCGAGTCCGGCGACCGCGCTGAGCGCCTCGCCGAGCCGCCGGGGCGGGATGCGCAGCACCAGGTTGGCGCTGCCACGCCCGTCCCGGGAGCGGGTGTCCTGCTGGACGAGCCCGCCGAGCGAGATCGCCATGGCCGTCGAACGGTCCGCTGCCGCCGAGGCGTCCCGGACCGTGACGGTGATCGAGGCGGACCGGACGACGGACCGCTGGA
>JAYTOZ010000168.1:0-6197 GCA_043747515.1 Frankiales bacterium
CCCTCGATCGGGCGGTTGCGGAAGCGGAAAAAGCCCACCGCCTTGCGTCCGACGAGGTAGGACACCGGCTCCTTGCCCTCGCTGCGCAGCAGTCGACCCAGCGCCTCGGCCTGCTTCAGGGCGTTGGAGCTGTAGCCGCCGGCCAGGCCGCGGTCGCTGCTGATCGTCAGCACCGCCGCCCGCGAAGGATTGGGATGCTCGCTGACCAGCGGGTGGTCGATGGTCGACTGGGACGCCAGGGCCGACAGCAAGCGGGTGAGCTGGCGCTCGTAGGGCCGGGCCGCATTGACGGCCTGCTGCGCCTTGGCGATGCGCGAGGCCGCGATGAGCTCCATCGCCTTGGTGATCTTCTTGGTCGACTGCATCGACCGGATCCGGCGCCGGTAGACGCTGAGCTGGGCACCCATCGCTTACCGCGCCGCAGCCGGGTTGACCGGCTCGTGTCGCGAAGGACGGTGAGCCGTGATCTTTTCCTGGCCCTCGGCGCCCTTGTCCATGGCCGCCACCGGCTCGTCCTTGATCAGCGGCGTCCCGTCGGCGACCTGGAACTGCTTGGCAAACTCCGCGATGGCCACCTTGAGCTGCTCGACCGTGTCGTCGCCGAGCTTGCCGGTCTGGGTGATGGCGGCGTAGATGCCCTCCTGCGAGCGGCCGACGAAATCGAGGAACTCGGCCTCGAACCGGCGGACGTCGGCAACCGGGACGATGTCGAGATAGCCGTTGGTGCCGGCCCAGATGCTGACGACCTGACGCTCGACCGGGTACGGCGAGAACTGGCCCTGCTTGAGCAGCTCAACCAGCCGCTGACCTCGCTCGAGCTGGGCCTTGGAGGCCTTGTCGAGGTCGGAGGCGAAGGCCGAGAACGCCTCCAGCTCGCGGTACTGCGCCAGGTCCAGTCGAAGCCGGCCCGAGACCGACTTCATCGCCTTGATCTGGGCGTTGCCACCGACCCGGGAGACCGAGATGCCGACGTTGATGGCCGGTCGGACACCGGAGTTGAACAGGTCGGACTGCAGGAAGATCTGACCGTCGGTGATCGAGATGACGTTGGTCGGGATGAACGCCGAGACGTCATTGCCCTTGGTCTCGACGATCGGCAGCCCGGTCATGGACCCCGCGCCGAGCTCGTCGGACAGCTTCGCGCACCGCTCCAGCAACCGGGAGTGCAGGTAGAACACGTCCCCGGGATAGGCCTCACGGCCGGGCGGACGACGCAGCAGCAGCGAGATCGCGCGGTAGGCGTCGGCCTGCTTGGACAGGTCGTCGAACACGATCAGGACGTGCTGGCCCTGATACATCCAGTGCTGGCCGATGGCCGAGCCGGTGTAGGGCGCGAGATATTTCAGGCCGGCCGGCTGCGAGGCCGGGGCAGCAACGACGGTGGTGTACTCCAGCGCGCCGGACTCCTCGAGCCGGGCGACGAGCTCGGCGATCGTCGAGCCCTTCTGGCCGATCGCGACGTAGATGCACTTGACCTGCAGCTTGGGGTCGCCGCTCTTCCAGTTCTCCCGCTGGTTGATGATCGCGTCGAGCGCCACAGCGGTCTTGCCGGTCTGCCGGTCGCCGATGATCAACTGCCGCTGGCCGCGGCCGATCGGCGTCATCGCGTCGATGGCCTTGATGCCGGTCTGCAGCGGCTCGGTGACCGGCTGGCGCTGGACGACGGTGGGCGCCTGCAGCTCCAGGATTCTGCGCCCCTCGGCGACGATCTCGCCCTTGCCGTCGAGCGGGTTGCCGAGCGGGTCGACGACCCGGCCGAGGAAACCGTCGCCGACCGGCGCCGACAGCACCTCGCCGGTACGGCGTACGTCCTGGCCCTCCTCGATGTGCTGGGCGTCACCGAGGATGACGCAGCCGATCTCGCGCTCGTCGAGGTTGAGGGCCAGGCCCAGGATGCCGCCGTGGAACTCGAGCAGCTCGTTGGTCATCGTGGCCTGCAGCCCCTCGACGCGGGCGATGCCGTCGCCGGTCTCGATGACCCGCCCGACCTCCTCGCGGGTGGTCTCCGGCGTGTACGACGAGACGTACTTCTCGATCGCGTCGCGGATCTCCTCCGGGCGGATGCTGAGCTCCGTCATGGATGGCGCCTGCTCTCTTCGGTGTGGCCGTGCGGAAGCGGGTGGGCGTGCGGGTGCGGTGCTGACCTAGCGGGTGAGCCGGCGGCGGGCCTCGGCCAGGCGGTGCACGGTCGAGCCGTCGATGACCTCGTCGCCGACCTTGACGACGACGCCGCCGACGACGGACGGGTCGATCTCGACCTGGAGCTGTACCGACCGGCCGAGCTGCCGGGACAGGGTCGCGGCGAGCCGCTGCTGCTGTCCCTCGTCCAGCGCGACGGCAGCGGTGACGGTCGCCAGGGTGCGCTGGCGGACGTCGGCGGCGAGCGAGGCGTAGGCCTCAAGACCGTCCTCCAGGGTCCGCCCACGCGGCGCCAGGACCAGCGCGTCGACGATGCGCCGGGTGGCCGACTTGGCCTTGTCGGCGAGCAGGCCGTCGAGCAGGGCGCGCTTACGGTCCGGCGCCAGGGCCCGGTCGGTGAGCACCGCCCGAAGGGCTGGCTCGCGGGCGATGGTCCGGGCGAACCGGAACAGCTCGTCCTCGACGTCGTCAAGGGTGCCGTCGGCCTCGGCGACCAGGAACACCGCGATGACGGCGAGGGTCTCGATCGCATCGACCAGGTCGCGAGCCGAGCTCCAGCGCTGGCCGACAGCCTCGTTCAGCACCGTCAGGGCGAGCGGGTCGAGCTGGCCACCAACGAGTGCCTGGAGTAGCTGCTGCTTGGCCGATGCCGGCGTCGTCGGGTCGCCGAGCGTGCGGCGCAGGTGACCCTCGCGATCGAGCAGTCCTACGACGCCGAACAACCCCTCGGCGATCCCGCCGACCCCGGCGGCGTCGGGCAGGCTGCCGGACAACGCAGTCAGTCGGGCCCGGGCGGCGATCAGGGCCTCGCGGCTGGCTCCCTGCATCAGGACCCCGCCGCCGGCGCGGCCTCGCTCGACTCGAGCTCGGCCAGGAAGCGGTCGACGACCCGGCGCTGGCGGTCGTCGTCGGTGAGGGCCTCACCAACGACGCGCTCGGCCAGCTCCACGGCGAGACGGCCGATCTCGACGCGCAGCTGCGTGAGGACCTGCTGACGCTCGGCGGCGAGCTGCTCCTCGCCGCGGGCGGTGATCCGGGCGGCGGTGTCCCGCGCCTCGACGGTGAGCTGGTCGACGATCTGCTTGCCCTGCTCGCGGGCCTCGTCGCGGATCCGGGCAGCTTCGTTGCGGGCCTCGGCCAGCTGCGCCTTGTACTGCTGGAGCGCCTCGTTGGCCTCGGCCTGCGCCTTCTCGGCCCGGGCGAGGCCGCCCTCGATCGCGTCGGTGCGCGCTGCGAAGGTCTTCTCCATCTGCGGGAACACCTTCGTGATCAACACGAAGCAGAGCAGACCGAACGCAATGAGACCGATGATGATCTCGTTGAGGTGCGGCAGGATCGGGCTTTCCTCGGTCGCTGCCGCGAGGTAGATCAGCACAGTCTGAACCGGCTACTTGCCGAAGATGAACGGTACGACGAAGCCCAGCAGCGCGAGCGCTTCGACCAGGGCGAAGCCCAGGAACAGGTTCTGCCGGTTGATGCCGGCCGACTCCGGCTGGCGCGCCACGCTCTGGATGTAGGACGCGAAGATCAGGCCGACACCGATCCCGGGGCCGATGGCCGCCAGGCCGTAGCCGATGGCGCCGAGGCTGCCAGTCACACCTGCAGCGAGTGCGGTCATTGTGGGGGTCCTCCTGTGTTGGCGCGCGCCCTGTGCGGCCCGCGTCGAATGGGGTGGTGCGGGTGGCTCAGTGCTCCTCGACGAGGGCACCGGAGATGTAGGACGCGGTCAGGACGACGAAGACGTAGGCCTGCAGCATCTCCACGAACAACTCGAAGAAGGTCATCACGATGGACATGACGAACGACAGTGGCGAGAAGATCGCCGAGAAGTTGCCAGTGTTGAGTAGGTAGGTCGTGCCGGTGATGAACACCAGCAGCAGCAGGTGACCGGCGAACATGTTGGCGAACAACCGGACCGCGAGGGTGAACGGCCGCACGATCAATGTCGAGATGAGCTCGATCGGGGTCAGGATGAGGTACATCGCCTTCGGCACCCCGGACGGGAAGGCGATGCCCTTGAAGTACTTCGCCGCGCCGTGGTGCCGGATCCCGACGTAGTTGAACAGGATCAGTGAGATGACGGCGAGGAAGGCGGGGTAGCTGATCTTTGCGGTCACCGGGATCTGCGCGAGGGGCAACACCCCGTAGACGTTCATGACCAGCAAGAAGAAGAAGAGTGAGGCGAGGTACGGCGCGAACTTGACGCCCTCGGGACCAATCGTGTCGCGGGCGACGCCGTCGCGGATGACGCGATAGGCCGACTCCCCCATCCACTGCAGCTTGCTCGGGACCAGCGAGCTGCGGCGGACCGATGCCAGGAAGAAGACGCAGACGACGGCGACGCCGAACAGCAGCAGCAGGGTGAATTTGGTGATCTCGAAACGGACCCCGAGCACCGTGAAGTCGACCAGTGACGGCAGCCGGAAGGCGCCGGTGGAGGGCGCGCAGTAGCCGCTGTCGCCCTTGTCGCAGGCGATGGCCAGCACGGACGAGCTCAACGGGAGTCCTTCCCAGCAGTCCTCACGAGCTCGGTCCCGAGCTCACGTACACGAGGTAGACGGAGGCTGCCAAGCCGACCAGCACGCCGACCGGAAAGAACACCGTGATGCCGAGCAGCCGGTCGAGCCCGTAGCCAGCCCCGCCCCACACGAGCATCCCGGCGAGGAGGGTCCCGAGGCTTGCCCAACCCTGCCCTGCGCCGTCCGGCAGTGGTGCACCTGAACCGGCCGGGGGGCCCGGTGGAGTCGCCTCGGTCATGACGGGTAGGACCTTAGCAGTCCGGCAGGAAGCCCCGGTGCAACGACCCTTTGCCTGTCGTTGACCAGCAGAGCCGGTTCAGCCGGGGGGCAGTACGACGTACGGCGTCGGGCTTGTCCACGCCCACCAGGACTGCACCAGCACCCACGACAGGGTCCCGACCAGGACGCCCCAGGGCAGCCCGGTGATCACCGCGCTCGAGCTGTCTGCGAAGCGCAGCACGACGGCGCCGAGCACGACGACCGTCGTGGTGTAGGCGGCGAGCCCGACCGGGAGCACCAGGCTTGAGGCGAGCCGGTCGGCGGCGTCGACGACCAGGGTGCCGAAGGCGAAGGTGGCTGCGGCGACCGCAACACCGACCGCGACGCCGGCGCCCTGCGCCGGGCCGGCTGCGGCCAGTCCGGCGAGCAGACCCAGCAGGGCGACCATGGCGCTGGACGGCAGGCAGGCGCGCAGGTGGCCGAGCCGGGTCACCCGGCGGTGCCGTCGGGTTGCCAGCAGCAGTCCGCTCACGGTCTCGGCGCGCCGGCGCGGCTGGCGCGCAGCCGGGGGACGCTGCTGGCGACCAACGCCACCACAGCGATGCCGCCGGCGACACCGACCACGGTCAGCGGACCGGTGAGCGACGCGGCGACGCCGCTGAATGCGAGCAGAGCGGTCCAGAAGTACATGATGAGCACCGCCCGGCGGTGGCTGTGGCCGATCTCGAGCAGCCGATGGTGCAGGTGCGCCTTGTCAGGGGCGAACGGCGAACGCCCGGCCCTGGTGCGACGGACGATGGCCAACAGCAGGTCGATGATGGGCACCGCCAGCACAGCCAATGGCAGCAGCAGGGGCAGCAGGACCGGGAAGGCCGCCTTCACCGGCAGGTTGGCGTAGTTGAACTGACCCACCAGGCTGGTCACCGAGGCGACAAGCATCAGGCCGATGAGCATCGACCCCGAGTCGCCCATGAAGACCCGGGCCGGATTGAAGTTGTGCGGCAGGAAGCCCAGGCAGGCCCCGGCGAGCACGACGGCGATCAGCGTCGGCGAGGTGATCCGGTCCTGCCCGACGCCTTCGGTGACGCGACCGCTGGACAGCGAGTAGGAGAACGCGAACAACGCCAGGGCGGCGATCGCGCCGACCCCGGCGGCGAGACCGTCCAGGCCGTCGATGAAGTTGACGGCGTTGACGGTCAGTAGGGCCAGCAGCACGGTGAGCGGGACACCCGCGTCACCGAGTGAGATCGCGCCGACCCCGGGCAGGGTGATGGTCAACAATTGCAGGCCGAGCAGGACCATGACCCCGGCCGCGACCGT
>JAYTOZ010000169.1:0-1881 GCA_043747515.1 Frankiales bacterium
CGGCGTCCGCCGCGTCGTACCGGCTGGTGACCGTCTCGTCGAACTGTTCGATCACCCTCGCGCACAGCGCCTCGGCCTGCGCCGGCTCGCAGATCACGACGAAGTCGTCGCCACCGATGTGCCCGACGAAGGCCGCCGGCAGGTCAGCCTCGCCGACCGCCCGCAGCAGGCATTGGGCGAGCAGCAGCAACAGCTCGTCTCCTCGCTGGAAGCCGTAGGCGTCGTTGTAGCCCTTGAACTCGTCGAGATCGACATGGCACACCGCGTACGCCGCGCCGGAGGCGGCCCTGGCCGCGATCTCGACGTCGATCCGGTGGTTGCCCGGCAGGCCGGTCAGCGGCGAACTGGCCCGGCCGTCGGCGGTCCGGCGCAGCGTGGTGCGCACCCTGGCGACCAGTTCAAGGGTGTCGAAGGGCTTGCTGACGACGTCGTCGGCGCCGGCGCTCAGCCCGGCCGCCCGGTCCGCTGCCGACCGGGCGCCGGTGAGGAGCACGACCGGGACCCCGGCGGTGACCGGATGGCTGCGGAGCCGTTGGAGGACCGAGATGCCGTCGGGGCCGGGCAGCGCCACATCGAGCAGCACCAGGTCGGGCGCCTCCCGGACGGCCCGGTCGAGCGCGGCCTCACCGTCGTGCACGACCTCGGCCGACCATCCCTCTTCGTTGAGGCTGTCCCGGACGTAGCGGCCGACGACCTCGTCGGCGTCGACGACCAGGATGCGGCCGGTCACCGGGCCGCCTGCGCCAGGCCGCGCAACGCGGTGATCGCCGCCGCTGGGTCGGCCGCGCCGTAGACGGCACTGCCGGCCACGAAGACGTCCGCGCCCGCCTCGGCGCACCGTTCGATCGTCTCGGCGCTGACGCCACCGTCGACCTGCAGCCACACGTCGAGCCCACCGATCGCCTGCCTGGCCCGGCGCAGCTTGGGCAGCACGACGTCGAGAAAGGACTGGCCGCCGAACCCCGGCTCGACAGTCATGATCAGCAACATGTCGAGCTCGGCCAGCAGGTCGACGTAGGGCTCGATCGGGGTAGCGGGCTTGAACGCCATCCCGGCCCGCGCGCCGGCCGCCCGCAGGGTGCGGGCGAGCCGGATGGGCGCTGCGGCGGCCTCGACGTGGAAGGTCACGCTGGCCGCGCCCGCCTCGGCGTAGGCGGGGGCCCAGCGATCGGGGTCGTCGATCATCAGGTGGCAGTCGACCGGGATCGTCGTCGCGGTCAGTAACGCCTGGACCACCGGCAGACCCAGGGTGAGGTTCGGCACGAAATGGTTGTCCATGACATCGACGTGCAGCCAGTCCGCGGCGCCCTCGACCCGCCCTGCCTCCTCGGCGAGACGGGCGAAGTCGGCCGACAGCAGGCTCGGCGCGATCAGGCAGCGGGGCACGCACGCGAGCCTATGGCCCGATCGGGGTCACCCTCGGCGCCCCGACCGGGCCAGTGCGGCGTAGCGTCCTGATCGTGGTTCGGGGCCCAGATTTCGCGACACCGGACGGTCGGCCCGGGTCAGCTGGACCGGCGCGGCGCGCCTGAGGGGGAGCGCGATGCGTCTACCGTGGTGTTCGGGGAGACCCGAGAGGTGAGGTGGTCCTGGACATGCTCGTGACCGTGCTCGTCGTGGTTGCGCTGTTGGCTGTCGGCGGATGGTTCGCCTGGCGCTCGGTCGGGCGGGCGAGCCCACTCAGTGAGGTCGGCCGGTTCTCGGCGGCCCGCGAGGTCACCAACCGTTGGTCCAGCGACCCGTCGTCCACGCCGAAACCGCTGCAGGATTACCTCAACGCACAAAACCTGCAGCACCGTGCGCAGGAGCCGGCGGAGGACAAAGCGCCCTGACGGGCCCGTCCCCGGTTGCCCCGGCGGCCGCGATGGATTCGGCTGCGCA
>JAYTOZ010000170.1:0-1677 GCA_043747515.1 Frankiales bacterium
AACACCTCGCCGGGCTGGACATCGAGATCGACGCCAGCCACGGCCTCGGTGCCGGCAAAGCTTCGGCGCAGGCCGCGCGCACTGATCGCAGGTGCATCCACGCAGCGCACCCTAGAGCCCGCGGTCGTGGTCCGGTCGACCCACCGCCGGGTGCAGCCGCCTGCCCCCGGCGGCATCCCCTCGCCCCCGGCAGGCGCGATCTTGACGATCTTGTCGCCTGCATCGGCGTGTCGCCGACCATTTCGTCAAGCTCGGCCAGCGACCGGCCCGCCAGCATGCGCCGCCGGCGCGGGACAGCGGGGGCTACAGCGGGAGGTCCTCAAGCATCTCGGTGACCAGCGCGGCGATCGGCGACCGCTCGGACCGGGTCAGCGTGATGTGGGCGAACAGCGGGTGGCCCTTGAGCGCCTCGATCACCGCGGCCACGCCGTCGTGCCGGCCGACCCGCAGGTTGTCGCGCTGCGCGATGTCGTGGGTGAGCACGACGCGGGAGCCCTGGCCGAGCCGGGAGAGCACCGTCAGCAGCACCCCGCGCTCGAGCGACTGCGCCTCGTCGACGATGACGAACGCGTCGTGCAGCGAGCGCCCCCTGATGTGGGTGAGCGGCAGCACCTCGAGCAGGCCGCGCTCCATCACCTCCTCGACCACCTCCGGGGCGACGAGCGCGCCCAGGGTGTCGAAGACGGCCTGCGCCCACGGGCCCATCTTCTCGGCGGCGTCGCCCGGGAGGTAACCCAACTCCTGCCCGCCGACGGCGTACAGCGGTCGGAATACGACGACTTTTTTCTGCGTACGCCGTTCCAGCACCGCCTCGAGCCCCGCGCACAGCGCGAGCGCGGACTTGCCCGTCCCGGCCCGCCCCCCGAGTGAGACGATGCCGATCTCGGGGTCGAGCAGCAGCTCGATGGCGACCCGCTGCTCGGCCGAGCGGCCGTGCACCCCGAACGCGTCCTTGTCGCCACGGACCAGGCGCACCGACTTGTCGGCCGCGACCCGGCCGAGACCGGAGCCGCGCGGCGAGAGCAGGACCAGCCCCGTGTGGGTCGGCAGCTCGCGGGCGTCTGGGAGATCGAGCCGGCCGTCGTCGTATAGCGCGTCGAGCTCAGCGGCCTCGACCAGCAGCTCGGCCATCCCGGTGTGCCCGCTGTTGACGGCGAGCTCGGCGCGATACTCCTGGGCAGTCAGCCCGATCGCAGCGGCCTTGACCCGCAGCGGGAGGTCTTTGCTGACGAGCACCACATCAAGGCCATCGGCGGCCAGGTTGGCGGCGACGGCCAGGATCCGGCTGTCGTTGTCGGCGACCCGGAACCCCGCCGGCAGCACCTCGGCGCCGCAGTGGTTGAGCTCCACCCGCAGGGTGCCGCCGGCGAGCGGAATCGGCTCGTCGAGCCGGCCGTGCTCGATCCGCAGGTCATCGAGGACCCGTAGGGCCTGCCGGGCGAACCAGCCGAGCTCGGGGTGGTCGCGTTTGCCCTCGAGCTCGCTGATGACCACGAGCGGCAGCACCACCTCGTGCTCGGCGAACCGGCCCATCGCGCCGGGATCGGAGAGCAGAACGGAGGTGTCGAGCACAAAGGTCTTGTACGGCTGGGACACGGGGCCTCCACGGGGCTGCAGCGACCGGGACCGGGCCACGAGGGCCTGGTCGCGGCCCCCTCTCGCACGCCTGCGCGCACT
>JAYTOZ010000171.1:0-3506 GCA_043747515.1 Frankiales bacterium
ACCAGGCGCCGCCAGGACCGTACGGGCGACCTACGCGGACTACACCGCCTCCGGCCGGGCGCTGTCTTTCATCGAGGACGTCATCAGAGGCAGGTGTTGCCCCCTACGCCAACACCGACACCGAATCCAGCGGCACCGGTCTGCAGACCAGCCTGCGAGAGGACGCCCGGGCGCTCATCGCCGACGCAGTCGGCGGCGATCAGGAGACGGTCGTCATCTCCGCCGGCTCAGGAGGAACGGGCGCGTTCGACAAACGGATCGGCTTCCTGGGCCTGCGCATCGCCTCTGAGCTGGAGGACCGCTACCAGCTGCGCGAGGGCATTCCCGCCGCACAGCGGCCGGTCGTGTTCTCCGGCCCGGAAGAACACCAGACCAACGAGCTGCCTCGGCGCAAGTCGCTCGCCGATGTCGTCGTGATCGGCCAGGATGGCGACGGCCACATCGATCTGGCGCACCTTGCGGCCGAACTCACCCGCGCGCAGGCCCGGCCCCTGAAGACCAATGCCTTTTCGGCAGCCCGCGATGTGACCGACATCGTGACAGACACCCGCCCTCCTGCACGGCGCGTCGGGCTTCTGGGGTTTCGCGGCCGCGGCCCCTTACGAGTCGATCGAGATGTATTCCGAGGCAGGGGGTCACCCGAAGGCTTCTCAGGACGCGATCTTCCTCGATCCGCACAAACTGATCGGGGGTCCCAGCACCCCCATGCATTCTCGTCGTACGCCGTGAGCTGTTGGTCAATCGCGTGCCCGACATCCCGGGTGGCGGAACGGTCGCCTAGGTGAGCCCGACCGAGCACGCGTACCTGACCGATCCGGTGCAGCGCGAGGAGGGCGGCACACCGGCAATTGTCGAGCCGATCAGAGCCGGGTTGGTCTTCCAACTCAAACAGGCCGTCAGGAACGACGTGATCCGAGCACTGCCGTGCCAGGGCAGTCGCGTCCTGGAAGCTGGAGCCGGCCATCGAGATCTTGGGCAATCTGGCGGCGGAGCGACTGTCGCTCGTCTTTTTCGTGGTCCGCGCGCTGCGAGGGCACCAAGCCCGGCTGGGTTCGGGTCAACTCCAACTACCTCATCTCCGATGCGGTCTTCAGCTACCTCGTCCAGGCCGACCGCCTGGTGGCCCACGACGGCTGGCGGCTGCTCCCCGGCTACCACTTCGACCCCGCAAGGGCCCTGTAACGGCACCGGCTCGGTCCGGTCGCACCTTCGTTGCGGTTGAGCCAGATCACCTACGACGCGGATGGTCAGATGTGCTTTCCGCGCCATGACGAGCGCGCTCGAGACCGAGCTCGATCGATATCAGGAGCAGCCCCGCGGCCTGTTCGCGGCCCGGGTCAGCGAGGTGGAGCATGCCAACGGCACCGTCTGCGCCGACTTCGACGAGCTCCGCTGGTTCGACCTGCCGGCTGCCAGCCTGGTTGCCACCCTGAGGTGACAACCGACGCGGGGACGAGCCTTCATCGCCCTCCCCCGGCATCGTTGCCCGAGGCGAGCTCGCCGGCTCGTGTCAGACGCCTGGCCCGATGCCTGTGCGCCACGAAGCGCTTGCCCACTGCGCACCACCGCGGCTCGCCGACAGCGTCGGATGCCCCCGCCCCAGCCTTGGAGCTCGAGGCGACGGGCGAGCATCGCGATGTTCATGGCCTGGACCGGTGGTAGGCAATCGTGGCCGGTTGGATCGCACCGTCGAGCGTCCCGTCGCCGTCCACGCAATCAACATCGTGGCGGACTCGGCGTGCAGCTGGGTAGCGAGCTCGGGAGCGATGCCACACTCCAGAACGGCCAGCCGGTGACGGTCGGAACGCGGCACGCCGAAGCGGACGCGGCCCGATGTTTGGGAGGACATCGTCAGCTGCGGCGAGCGCGTCATCAGCACCGGCACCGAGTCGGTAGCTGCCACGGCTGGAGGTCAGGTCCACTTCACGAACGGTTCCTACCTGTCTCCGGTCAGCGACGCACACCTGGGGCGCGGTTGCCAACGGTTGATCAGCAGTACCGCCATCTGGTCGGCGGCTTCCAGGTCGTCCAGGGTGACCCGTCGGCCAGTCGTCGAGGCCACCGCCCTGGCGAGGTCGTGCGCGAGCACCGCCGTGACCGGCAGCCGACCGTACTGAGCTCCGGCCTCTCCACCCGCGGGCGTGATGAGGTGGGGGCGCCAACGGATCCGCATGGGTTCAGGATCGCCGACTTCCGCTCGGAACGGCAGTCTTGATTTTCGCCTCGGCGCCGGTGCGGGCGTGTTCTGTGCACAACCAGCCTGTGGGTATGTGGAGGAGCGGGGGATGACCGGCGGCGCCCAGGCGTTCGAGGTGCAAGGCTGCTTCAGCGACCTGCCCTCGTGGTCGATGACTGTCGTGTCGTCCCACCGGAGAGGTTTGGAAGTCGCCTTGTTCTCTGATGATGGCGTCGTGATGCCGCCGCTACGGACCATGCTCAGTGGCATCGGGCTGCAAGTGGTTGAGGGCACGCTCGTACCGGCGCTGATTTTCTGGGCGATGTTGCATCTCACCGGGCTGGTCTGGGCCCTGCTTGCAGGCCTCGCCTGGTGCTACCTGGCGATCGCCCGCCGCTGGCTGCGCGGAGCCACGTTGCCCGCTGTCCTGGTGGTTGGTGCGCTGCTGTTCACAACCCGGACCGGCGTCGCGCTGGCCTTCCACTCCACCTTCGTCTATCTCCTGACACCGACGATCAACGCCTTCGTGCTGGCTGCGGCCTTCGGTGGTTCGGCGCTGCTGCGCCGGCCGCTCACCGAGCGTTTCGCCCGGGACTTCGTCGGCCTGCCCGCCCACGTGACAGCGCTCGTGCGGGTCCAGACGGCATTGCGCCGGCTGAGCCTGGTGTGGGCCCTGGTCAACGTCGTCAACGGTGCCGTCGCCCTGCAACTGCTCATTGCCAACCACTACGACGCCGTCATGCTGACCCGCTCGCTGCTGTCCCCGGTGTTGTCCGCGACCGCCGTCGCCTGCTGCGTCCTGATGGGCCGCCGGGCTCTTCGCGCCGAGGGCATTCACGTGCACCTGCGCTGGCAGGACCAACCCACGTCGTAGCGGCGCGCTGCTGACTGACCGGTCACACCGCAACCGTTGCGATCTGTTGCGGCGAGGCTGGGCGGACAGTCCCATCGCGTCGCTCTGCTGGGGGGAGGGCTGCCTTCGTATCGGTGTCCAGACGCCTTGCTCGTGCTGCAAGCCGGTGGACCTGGCTCATCGCGGCCGAGCCACACCAGTTCGCATCCGCACCCGACAAACCACTGTGAACCGTGCTTCTCGTCGTTCACACTCCTTGCCACGACTCCCCGACTGCGAGACCCGTCGAGCACGCGTTCGAGGATGAGGGAGGGGCGGGACCGTGACGGTCACCGCGCCTGCCGTGCCTTCGACCGCGGTCGGGTTGTACGACGTGCTAAACCGGCTTGGCTCGCTCGGCCCGACCGGCAAAACAGTGACCGAAGCCCGATGACGGGCGCTCCTCGCCCAGGACGGCGAATGCGTCGTCCGCGGCTG
>JAYTOZ010000172.1:0-2632 GCA_043747515.1 Frankiales bacterium
CGCGCGCTTCCCGCAGTTCGCCTGGCCGCGGATCGCGCCGCCCTACCTGTCGAGCGCGCACCCCGATGTCGAGGCGCGCGAGCGCGAGACGCTCGCCGCTGCCCGAGCTGCCTTCGCGCAGCACCCGCACGACATCGCCTGCTTCGTCATGGAGCCGATCCAGGGCGAGGGCGGTGACCACCACTTCCGGCCCGCCTTCCTGCAGGCGATGCAGGCGCTGTGCGTGCAGCACGACGCCTTGTTCGTGCTCGACGAGGTCCAGAGCGGCGCCGGCCTCACCGGGACCGCCTGGGCCTTCCAGCAGCTCGGCGTGCAGCCCGACGTCGTCGCGTTCGGCAAGAAGACCCAGGTCTGCGGGGTGATGGCCGGTGGCCGGGTCGACGAGGTCCCCGACAACGTCTTCCGGGTCTCGTCGCGGATCAACTCCACCTGGGGTGGTTCGTTGACCGACATGGTCCGGGCCCGACGCATTCTCGAGGTGATCGAGGCCGACGGGCTGATCGCCCGGGCCGCGGTCGCCGGCGGGCATCTGCGCCACCTGCTGCAGGGCCTGGCCGACCGCCACGACGCGGTCACCGGCGTGCGCGGGCGTGGGCTGATGTGCGCGTTCTCCCTGCCGGACCGCGGCATGCGTGACCTCGTGTTGGCGCGGCTGCGCGACGACGAGCACGTGCTGCTGCTGGGTTGTGGCAGCCGCAGCGTGCGGTTCCGGCCCGCGCTGACCGTCGGTGTCGACGAGCTCGAGGCCGGTATCGCCGCGCTCGACCGGGTGCTCGGGCCGTTGGCGTGATCGACTCCCTCATCGGCGGCGCTTTGGTCCGCGGCTCGGCCGGCACAATGACCTCCACCAACCCGGCCCAGCTGTCCGACGTCGTCGCCGAGGTGTCCCTGGCCTCGGCCGACCAGCTGGTCGATGCCTTCCGGGCAGCGAGCGCCGCGCAGCCGGCCTGGGCCGACACGCCGGCGCCGGTCCGGGGCCGGGTCATCGCCCAGATCGGCCGGCTCGTCGAGGCAAACGCCGACGCCCTGGCCCAGTTGATCGTCCGCGAGGTCGGCAAACCGCTGGCCGAGGCCCGCGGCGAGGTGCAGGAGATCGTCGACACCTGCGACTTCTTCCTCGGCGAAGGGCGCCGGCTCTACGGCCAGACCGTCCCGTCGGAGATGCGCGACAAGCAACTGTTCACCTTCCGGGTGCCGGTCGGGGTCGCCGGCATCATCACCGCCGGCAACTTCCCGGTCGCGGTGCCGTCGTGGTACGTCGTGCCGGCCCTGCTCTGCGGCAACGCCGTCGTCTGGAAACCGGCCGAGTACGCCGCGGCCCTCGGCGACGCGCTGACCCGCCTGTTCGTCGCCGGTGGGCTCCCCCCGGGCGTGCTCAACACCGTCCACGCCGACGGCCCCACGACGTACGACGCGCTGGCCCTGGCCCTCGACTTGGGGCTCGTGCACAAGGTCGGTTTCACCGGCTCGACCGAGGTCGGCGTCCGGATCGGTGAGTTGTGCGGGCGGCACCTGCAGCAGCCGTGCCTGGAGCTCGGTGGCAAGAACCCCCTTGTGGTGATGCCCGATGCAGACCTCGATCTCGCCGCGGAGGGAGCGCTGTTCAGCGGCTTCGGCACAGCCGGCCAGCGCTGCACCTCGCTCGGCGTCGCGATCGTCCACGACGAGGTCTACGACGAGTTCCTGGCCCGTTTCCTGGCCCGCGTCGACGCCGCCGTCGTGGGTGACCCGCGGGAGGACGTCCTCTACGGGCCGATGCTGTCCGAGCGCTTCCTGACCGGCTTCGAGAAATGGCTCGGCGAGGTGCAGCCGCACCACACCCTGCACGGGCCGGCCGGCCGGATCAGCGCCGCGAACCCTCGGCCGGGGTTCGTTGGGGACCCGTCGGCCGGGGTCTACGCCCATCCGAGCGTGGTCACCGGCGTGACGGCCGACGACGCGCTCTATCGCAACGAGACCTTCGGCCCGCTCGTACCCGTCATGCGCTGCTCGACGTTCGACGAGGCCGTCACGCTCGCCAACGGGCACGGCTACGGCCTGTCCTCGGCGATCTACACCTCGTCGCCCCAACACGCCTTCCGCTTCCGTCAGCGGGTCAGCGCCGGGATGGTGTCGGTCAACAACTCGACCTCCGGCGCTGAGGCGCACCTGCCGTTCGGCGGCAACGGCAAGAGCGGCAACGGCTCACGGCAGTCCGGGGTCTGGGTCCTTGACCAGTTCACCCGCTGGCAGTCGATGAACTGGGACTTCGCCGGCAAGCTGCAGAAGGCCCAGATGGACACCGAGGTCTCCACCTACGACGCGGGCTTCCGGCTGGGCGGCTAGCCAGCCCCCGTCGAGCCCCGAGCCCGTCGCCGGGGAGCCAGCACAAGCAACCTTGGGCGGTCAGGGCTGGGCGCGGTACCAGCGGGGCGAGGTGGTGGGCGGCGGGGTCCAGGATGCCTTGACCACCAGCAGGTTCGGCTGCTGTGACGCAACCCCGCGCGCAACCGCCGCGCCCAGATCGTCGACGGTGACCTCGTGCGCGGCCACTCGAAAGGCCCGTGCGAGGGCGACGAAGTCGGGTGGCGCCAGCTCGCAACCCACCGGCTGCTGGCCGTGCTTGACGAAGTCGTAGGCGAGCATGCCGTAG
>JAYTOZ010000173.1:0-3126 GCA_043747515.1 Frankiales bacterium
CCGACGACGCACAAGAGCAGGGCCTGCAGTCGTGGGGCCGCTGGGCTGACGACCAGGCCGGACCGGTGCCGACGGGCCTGCACCGGGCACCCGTGGAACGCCGGTGGCTCCCTGCCGTCGCCGCGGCCGCCGCGGTTCTCGTCGCAGCCGGAGCGGTGCTGCTCCTGCAACGCGGCCTGGCTGCCAGCCACAACGCCAACCCGACCGCCAGCCAGCTGGCGCCTGGTGTGGTGCCGTGGGCGGATCTTCCTCCCGGTGGTGTCCTGGCGCCGGCCGCCACGGCAACGCTCGACCCGTCGGTGCCGCTGTGCCGAGCCGGTCAACTCAGAGCCAGCTACGCCGGCGTTGAGGGTGGCGGCGGCAACACCTTCAGCACGCTTGCGGTCCACCTGCGCGCCGGTGCCGCGCCGTGCCGACTCGACCAGCTGCCCACCAGCCTGACCGGGGTGCCGGCCGGCGGCGTCCGCGAGTCGGTGCCGCTGCAGCGATCGCCGGAACCGGCGTCCATCATCCCCATCCTGCTTTCCACGCCTGTCGACACCGGAAAAGTCGACCTGCGCTGGTACAGCCGTTGTGACACCTCCACCCAACGGCGCAGGCCGGCGTGGCAGCACGTGCAGATCGGGCTCGGATCAGGCGTGCTGGACGTGCAGCCGTCGACGGACGGCGGTGCCGAGCTGGCGCTGGGGTGCCTGGCTGCCAACGGCCCGGTCCTGACGGGTCGGTTCGGCGGTGACGCTGTGCCGTCCCCGGAACCGCCGGATCCGCTGCGCGGGCTGACCCTCGCGCTGCACGCGCCGCCTGTCGTCCGGGCCGGCACCATCCTTCGCTACACCCTCACGCTCACCAACCCCGGCCGCTCCGGGGTGGCGCTGCGGCCATGCCCCAACTTTGTGCAGGTCTTCGACCGCGTCAAGGACCGCCATCGGCTCAATTGCGCTGCTGCGCAGCCGATCCCGGCTGGTGGGTCGGAGGCGTTTGCGATGGAGCTTCCGGTGCCTGCCGATTCGACATCTGGCCAGGCGAGGCTTGCTTGGGGGTCAAGCACCGGCACCTTCACCCAGCCGATCACAATCACGATCAGAAAGGGGCCATGACGCTGCCAGCGCAGTGTTGGCGTCCCCGCCCCGCGGCAGTTGCCGGGTCTGGGGTGACACCTGCGGGCGTGGCAAGGGGACGCGCGTTGACGGTGCCCATCCCCCGGTGATCCACGGAGGGTTGGGCACGTCTGCAAAGATCATCCAGGTTCCCGAGCTTCCGTGGATCACGGGGGCGCTGTCGATGACGAGGGCGGCGGGCGGCCGCTGTCGTTCCCCAGAGTTGCACGCTCGCGTCGTAAAAAAGGAAGCTGCAGCGGGCTCAGGCACCGGCCAGGTGCCGGCCGACGAAGGCGAGCTGCCCGAGCGCGGCGTCCTGCCAGAAGGCGATGTTGTGCCCGCCAGGACGCAGATCCTGATCCGCACCGGGCACCACCTGCAGGAAGGCTTTGACGCCCGGTAGAAAGGGGTCCGAGGTCCCGCACGTGACCCGAATCGGGATCCCTACGAGCGCGGCGTGCCGCCCGATGACATCGTGGGCCAGGAAGTCGTCGCGACTGTCGAACGCCCCGGGGGCGCTGTCGCCCGCGCGGGTCCAGAGGGCCGGGCTGTCGACGGCCATGACCGCGATGCGGGCCCGGCCGAGGTGCTCGGCGAGCAGCAGTGCTCCATACCCGCCCATGGACCAGCCGGCCAGCCCGATGCGGTGCGTGCGCAAGCCTCGGCGCGCAAGGATGGGCAAGAACTCGCTGGTGATCATGGTCGGCGGATCCTCGCCGGAGGAACGCCGGTGCCAGTAGCTGTGGTCACCTCCATCCACCGCAACCAGCGCGTACGGCGGGACGCCGGACCGGACGGCCCCGGACAGATAGGCCCCCAGGGCGTGCCCCCCGAGCACCTCGCGGTGGTCGTCGCCCCGCCCGTGCAGGACAAGCAGCATCGACAGCGCCGTGCCTGGTGCGCTGCCGGGCGGGTAGGCGACCGACCAGCCGACCGAACGGCCCATGGCCGCCGAGGCGAAGCTGCCCGTCACGACCGCACCGGTCGGGCCCCGTGGGACCGCGTGCGGCGGCTCGGGGTCGGGCCGGAACAACGCGCGCACGTCGTGCCGCACGCCCCGGACACCGAGTGCGACACCGGCAGTGCCCAGCGCTGCGGCGCCGGTCGCGCCGACGAGCAGCGCCCGCCGGCCGATGCGCCCGTCGTCGACGTGACGTCCGGGCAGCGCCTTCACCATGTCCGCACGCTCCACCCGAGACGTCGATCAGGAGGCCAACTGGGCTGGCCCGTCGGCGGTGGTGTCGAGCATCAGCACGATCCACCTGCCGCAGCCCGTGCTGGAGCGAGTCCAGCAGCGCGTTCGAGCGCAGGATTGAGATGTGCCCCAGGTTTGGGATGAGTCGGGCCGAGCGAGCCGGCCCGATCACGTCGGTGTTGGAGCCCACACCGGGGCGTGTCGTCGTCCGGTCCGCCCGTGACCGGAGCGAGCGCGCGCGGTGGGCCCGGACCCGGCCGAAGCCGAGGGGAGAGACGGCGACGGCGCGGATCATGCTGAAGGCCTCGCGGTCCAGGGCCAGCTGCGTCACCGGCCCGCGGAACGGGATCTGGGAATCGCTGGTCGTCATCGGTCCGCTCGTTTCGACAGGTGGTCGGACAAACGCTCACCCGGCAGTGTGAGTGTTTGTCCGACCGACCAGCTGTGCGCGACCTGGCGGCGAGACCGACGATGCCGCCAGCAGCAGCGCCGCACTGATCAGCACAAGATTTTTCAGGACGAACTCACCGTCGGCGGTCAACAGCATCGGTCCGCCGTGCTGGAACATCAGCTGGGGTGCCATGAAGAAGGTGAGAAACGTCCCGCTCAGGTGCACAGCCAGCACCAGCAGCAGCAAGCGCTGTGCCCGTCCCAGCAGCAGCCCGACGCCGAGGAGCACCTCGACGGCGCCCAGCAGGTGAATGAGCAGGGAGGGTTCGAGCCAGGGCACAGTCGCGGACACCAGCGCCAGGACGGGCGAGTCGCCGGCGAGCTTGAGGGCGCCGAACCAGAGGAACACCACCGCCAGCGACACCCGCAACGCCATCGGCGCTA
>JAYTOZ010000174.1:0-10487 GCA_043747515.1 Frankiales bacterium
CGGCTGGATCTGCTGACGGTCAGCGTGAGCGACCGCATCACCCTGCTGCAGGCGCTGCGCGGGTGGCTGTCCTCGAGTGAGCAGGTCGTCCCCCGGGAGATCCTGTTCCCGCCGAGCCAGACCCCGGCTCAGGTCGACAAGGACAACGCCCAGCAGATGCGGCAGTCGCAGGACGCCGCGACGACCGCGGCGCTGACCGAGCTCGGCGTGCCGGCGACCCGGTCGGTCGAGGTCGCCTCGGTGCAGGCCGGCGCGCCTGCGGCCGGCAAGCTGCAGGCCGGCGACATCCTGATCTCGATCGACGGCGCTGCGGTGCGCACCGAGGCCGACCTGCGAGCGGCGATCGGCCGGCGTACGCCGGGACAGCCGGTCGCCGTCGGCTACTCCCGGGCCGGCCGCCCCGGCACGGTGACGATCACGACGGGGCGCTCCAACGACGCGCCGATCCGGCCGGTGATCGGCATCGCACCGCACGAGCGGTCGGACTTCCCGGTCAAGGTGACGATCAGCCTGCGCGACGTCGGTGGCCCGAGCGCCGGCCTGATGTTCGCCCTCGGGATCATCGAAAAGCTCGGCAAGGAGTCGATCACCGGCGGGCGGACCGTTGCCGGCACCGGCGAGATCGGCAACGACGGCAAGGTGGGGGCCATCGGCGGGGTGACCGAGAAGCTCATTGCCGCGAAGGGCGCGGGCGCCACAGTCTTTCTCGTCCCGGCCGACAACTGTGCCGCGCTCAAGGGCGACGCCAACGACAAGGGCATCACGCTGGTCAGGGTGGCGACGCTGCAGGAGGCGCTCGCCGGGCTCAAGACGCTGCGCGCTGGCGGCACCCCGAGGTCCTGCTGACCAGGTGACTGCTCAGTCCAGGGTTGCCAGCAGGGCCGCAGCGAGGCCGGGCACCAGGTCACTGCCGCCGACCCGCTCGTCCGGCTCGTCGCCCTGGGCCCGCAGGCGCAGCACGCACTCCCGACTGCCGTCGCGCAGCACCCCGACCGCCATCCGCACCTCGCGCCGCTCGGGGTGCCCGGCCGCGACCGCCGCCGGGTCGTCGGTGTCCAGCGCTGCCTCGGCGGACGGCGGCAGGACGAGCACCTCGTGCGCGAGCACGACGCCGAGCACCTCCGGACCGAACAGGACCCGGGCCAGCTCCTCATCGAGCGGGCCGTCGCCGAGCGGTTCCTGCGCGATCGGGGTCAAGCTCCCGGGTCGGGCCACGACCAGACCCATCGTGGCGGCCAGCTGGGGCTCGGCCCGCAGCAGTTCCTCGGTGTCGACCAACGCGAACAGCTGGGGCGGCTGATCCCAACCGGCCTCGGCCAGGTGACCCTCGACTTCCCCGACAACCGACAGCAGCGTGCTCATGCTGACATCCTCGCGCACGAGGGAACCGCCGCCGCTGTGGTTGAGTTCGACAAGAGCACCACTGGACCAACGAGAGTGAGCAACGCGTGGCGGTCGGACCCGGTCGAGCGGCCTTAGACGGTCGTCCGCGCCTGCTCGCCCCGGTCGCGGTGGTGGTGGTGCTGCTGCTCGTGCTCGGCGGCGTGTTCGTCTCGCTCTACACCGACCTGCTGTGGTTCCGCGAGACCGGCTTCTCCGAGATCTTCTCCACGGTGCTGCGCACCAAGCTGCTGTTGTTCGTGGCCTTCGGGATCGTGATGGCGACGGCGATCGGGGCCAATGTCGCGATCGCCTACCGGGTGCGCCCGCCGTTTCGGCCGATGTCGCTCGAGCAGCAGAACCTCGAGCGCTACCGAGTCGCCGTTGAGCCCTTCCTCATCCCGGTCCTGTTGGTTGTCAGCGCGGTCTTCGGCATCTTCGCCGGGCTGTCCGCCGCGGCCCGCTGGCAGACCTGGCTGCTGTGGCGCAACGCCACACCGTTCGGCCAGGTCGACCCGCAGTTTCACCGCGACGTGAGCTACTTCGCCTTCACCTACCCGTTCCAGCGCTTCGTGCTGGGCTTCGTGCTCACCGCGGTCATTCTGTCGCTGCTCGCCGCCGCCGCCACCCATTACCTGTTCGGCGGCGTTCGCCTGCAGACCACGGGGGAGAAGGTCAGCCCGGCGGCGCGCGCGCACCTGTCGGTGCTCATCGGCATCGTCGTACTCCTCAAGGCCTTCGCCTACTACCTCGACCGCTACGGCCTGGCCTTCTCGCTGCGCGGCCGGGTGCAGGGTGCGTCCTACACCGACGTCAACGCGGTGCTGCCGGCCAAGGGCATCCTCGTCGCCATCGCGGTGATCTGCGCGCTGCTGTTCTTTGCCAACATCGTCGTCCGCAACATCCTGCTGCCGGCCGGCGCCCTGGCGTTGCTGGTGGTCAGCGCCATCGTGATCGGCGGGCTCTATCCAGCCTTCGTGCAGCAGGCCCGGGTCAAGCCCAACGAGAGCCAACGCGAGCGGACCTACATCGCCCGCAACATCGAAGCGACCCGGCGGGCCTATTCGATCTCCGACTACACCTCCACGCAGTACGTCGGAAAGCAGGTGGCCAGCAACGCCGCGCTGCAGGCCGATACCGGCACGATCCCCAAGGCCCGGCTGCTCGACCCCAACGTGCTGTCGCGGACCTTCACCCAGCTGCAACGGCTGCGCTCCTACTACGGCTTCAACAGCTCGCTCGACATCGACCGCTACGACCTCGGCAAGGGCACCCAGGACGTCGTCGTCGGCGTCCGTGAACTGAACAAGAATGGCCTGTCCAGCGACCAGCAGAACTGGATCAACGAGCACCTCGTCTACACGCACGGCAACGGCATCGTCGCGACGCCGGCCAACACCGTGGATGACCAGGGCCGGCCGATCTTCACCGTCGGGAACCTGCCGCCGACCGGGCCGCTCAACATCGTCGAGTCGCGCGTCTACTACGGCGAGGGCACCACCGACTACTCGATCGTGCACACCGGCCAAGCCGAGACCGACGGTCCCGTGCAGGGCGGCAAGGAGGCGACGTACAGCTACGCCGGCTCCGGCGGCATCAAGCTCAACAGCGGCTTTCGCAAACTGCTCTACGCCCTGAAGTTCAAGGAAAAAAACTTCTTGTTGTCAGGCGCGCTGACGGGAGATTCCCGGCTGATGTACATCCGCTCTCCCAAGGAGCGGGTGCAGAAGGTCGCGCCCTTCCTCAAGCTCGACGGTGACCCGTATCCCGCTGTCGTTGACGGCCGGATCCTGTGGATCGTGGACGGCTACACAACCTCGGCCGGCTATCCCTACAGCCAGCGCACGACGCTGGGCGTAGCCACCAGTGACAGCCGCACCCAAGGTGGGTCGCTGCCCGACGAGCAGGTCAACTACATCCGCAACTCGGTCAAGGCAACCGTCGACGCGTTCACCGGCAAGGTCAAGCTCTACACCTGGGACGAGGCCGACCCGGTCCTGAAGACCTGGAACAAAGCTTTCGGCGGCAAGCTGCTGGAGCCCAAAAGCGCCGTCACGCCGGCGCTGGCTGCGCACCTGCGCTATCCAGAGGACCTGTTCAAGGTCCAGCGCGACCTGCTCACGAAATACCACATCACCGACCCCAAGGCCTTCTTCCAGGGCGATGACTACTGGCAGGTGCCGTCCGACCCGACTGTCGGCGCGACCGCCGACAGCGGTGGGGCGGGCCAGCTGTTCACCACCGGCGGCAATGGGCCCGACCAGCCGCCGTATTACGTCCAGCTCGAACCGCCGGGCACGACCAGTCCCCGGTTCGCCTTGACGACCAGCTTCGTTGCCCGCCGCGGCCAGAACCTCACTGCCTTCGCGTCGGTGTCGAGCGATCCCACCGACTACGGCAAGATCCGCCTGCTCGAGTTACCGAACAGCACCGCCGTCCCCGGTCCGGAGCAGGTTGCGAACAACTTCTCGACCACTGCCGAAATCAGTACGACGCTGTCGTTGCTCGACCAGCGCGGATCCAAGGTGGTGCTCGGTAACCTGCTGACCCTGCCGGTCGGCGGCGGCCTGCTCTACCTCGAACCGGTCTACGTCGAGGGCACCAAGACCGACAGCTACCCGACCCTGCGGTTCGTCATCGCCTCCTACGGCGACAAGATCGCTTTCACGCCGACTCTGTCCGGGACGCTCGAGAAGCTGTTCGGCGGCGCCACCACGGTCGCCCCGCCGGTCAAGGGGACGGTCACGCCACCGGCGCCCGGGGCCGCGACGCTGAAGGCCGCCCTCGCCGACGCCCAGGCTGCGTACGACGCGGGGCGGGCCGCGCTCACCCGCGGCGATTTCCCGGCGTACGGCAAGGCGCAGGACCAGCTCGCCGCCGCCCTGAAGCGGGCGACGGCTGTCTCGGCCGGGCCTGGCGCGACGCCGTCCCCGACCCCGTCGCCGTAGGTTTGCACGCCCGCGCGGCGGTCACGTATGGTGGTGGAACACCGACGCGGGGTGGAGCAGCTCGGTAGCTCGCTGGGCTCATAACCCAGAGGTCGCAGGTTCAAATCCTGCCCCCGCTACAACGTAAGACTGCAGATGTAATGCATGGTTGATGAAGTTGGCCCTCTTGCTCTTCGGTCGTCTGGTCAATTGGCTGGGTGCATCCGGAGTCGCCCGGCCTACGGCAGCCGCGGATGGACAGTCGGGCACTGACATTGACGCCTCGCCGAGGCCGTTGTCGGTGGCTGGAAGCGACATTCCTTAAAATCGTGAGGTTTGAGAAAGACGTTGCAGAGTCGGTCCCGGGGGTGGCGGCCACCTGAGGTGGCTTCACGTCGTCCCAAGCTTCCCAGATGAGGCTGCTGCTCGGGCAGCGGCTCAGCGCCGACCGCGACGAGCAGAAGCGACTGCGCGGTCCACGCGTGCGCTCGCGTTCCGTATCTCGGATTTCGACTCACGCCCGCCGGCTTCGACGCCTTGCTGTTGCGGGGCGTCGTCTTTGGGGGCGACCCCGAGTCAAGGCACGACGACATGGAGATCCGATGACGCCCCACCGGGCACGTGGGGGTCACCCGCAGGGAGTGCACCCAGGTGTCCGCCCCGTGCGCAGGCTGCTTGTTGGGTCGGAGAGGGCAGGTCTTGACGATCCGGGCGTCCGGGTCGGTGAACGACTGCTGCGCGTTGGCCGGCACCATCACCGACGCTTCGGCCGCATCGCCTGCCTGGGTGATCTGCGTCGGGTCCTGTTCCTGCTCGGTCGCGGTCTGCTCGGCCACCGCCCTGGCCTTCGCGGCGTGCTCAGCCTCCACCGCCGCCCTGGCGGCCCGGATCGCCGCGAGCCGCTCCTCCCGCTGGGCCAACTCAGCTGGCAGCTGATCGCCGCACCGGCCCGGCCCGTAGGCGGCGTCCTCGGCGGCGCCCAAACGTTCGGAATCAGCCAGCAGAGCCGCGACTTCGGCGGCGAGCTCGGCTTCAGCCCGGACCATCCGGTCATCACTCATCGCCCGGTGCCGGCTGGCTGACGCCCGGACCTTCGTGCCGTCCAGCGCAACCCGGCCCAACGACACCAACCCGGCCCGGCCGCAGAAAGCCAACGACTGGGTGAACAACTCAGCGAACGCCGTCGCGTGCCGGGACCGCAACCGGTTGATCGCTACGAGGTCCGGCGACTGCTGCGCGGTCAACAAGCCGAACGCGACATCGTCGTTGCAACGTCGCTCCAACGCCCGCGAGGAAGTGACCCCATGCGAATAGCCATAGATCACGATCTTCAACATCAGTCGCGGGTCGAACGGCGGAGCGCCCCGAACCTCGGTGGAGTCGGCGTAGATCGCGGACAAGTCCACGCCACCCTCGACCCAGGTCGCTCACCCACCTGGCCGGGTGATCCGCCGGCAACCAGTCCCGGAATCGGGCGGGAGCAGCATCGGCTGATTCTGGTCACACCGGCGGAACGCCACGTCCACCGCCGGTTTCGCATGCGCCGTGCCCGCTCGGGCGCCCTGAACATCGATCAACACAGATTGCTCAGCGTCCCGCGGCTCCGACATGCCACATTCTCCCGCAACACAACCCATCAACGGTGCCCAAGACGGGGCCCTAGGGCGCGGCTCACCATTTCGGCGAAGGCCGTCGTCGCCACCCTGCAAACTGTGAACCGCTGAGTTCGTGCACGACGACCGGTTATCAACAACCACCCCATCCGAGGGGACAACTGCTCACGCGGCGACGCCGGGGACGCTACTCCCCGGCAATAGCTTTGCACTCGTCTGGCAGGAGAGAATCTCGACGCGAGCGCCAGCCGTTTTCTTGTGCCTATCGAGCGGCTTACAGGTGGGGGGCCAACGAGCGCAGCAGGGCTGTAGCGAAGGCGATACTGCCCGAGGAGTTGGCGATCAGGGCTGCGTGGGAGCCCTTCAGAAAGGCCGGTCGGGTGCCGAAAACGGCCGCTTCGTCAGCGAGGTTACTGATCGGTTTCGGGGTGTCGTAGGTGCGTAAAGTCTTGTATTCGGCTGCGGTCATGACGTCCAGAGTGATTTCGCCGGTCGTCCCCGGGTTGCCGGTGAAGTGGTACGTGCAGGCCGAGTGCTGGTCGACGGCCGGACCGACGTCGGTCTTGGTTGGGACTTTTCTGAGCGTGTACGTCGAGGACGGGTACTGCGACGCCAACACTGCCGCCGTGGCTGCTGTGAAGTCAGCGGGCGTGAGCAACGTGCACGAGTCGACGCCGGCGAGCCCCGCTCCGGCCCCTGAGCCGGCGGTCACGTCCGCGGTCGTGGACGCCGAGCTGGTTGTCGCCGGTGGCTTCGTGTTCCCTGTCTTGGTCGCGCTCCCGCCGCAGCCTGCGCTGGCAATCAGACCTGCGCACGTGAGCAGGACCCATCCGGCTGGTTTCTGGTGGGGTGAGGCCCGAAGCCACCTGGTGGGGTTCATCGGTGGAACGTACGTGCCTGCCGGGTGGATGTCACGAGGCTTTGCTCCTCGCTGCGGTGTTGACCTCCAGTGACGCGCTCGTAGCTTCTGCGGCAGCCGCTTGGAGGTCTGCCGTGTGACAGCCTCGCCCTCGTGACGTGGACAAACCCGATCCGTCATCCCCGGGGCACACCGCCGGCCGGTCGGCGCAGAAGCCCTCGTGGAGCGGTCATCTGTGGTTGCAGGGTGCTTGGCGAGGGGCACCGTGACAACGCACAGCGTGAAGCGTCGTCGAGGGTTGCCGGTTGCGGTCATCCTGCTGGCCGCTGGCTTGCCGACGTTGGGGGTCGCGCGGGCGCGGGTGGACACGTCGCTGTCGTCGTGCCACCAGGCCGCGTTCCGTTCGGCCGTGATGGCGGGCGGGACGGTGACGTTCACGACGGGCTGCACGGTTTCGATGACGGGCGAGCTGGCCATCCCTGACGGGCTCGACATGACGGTCGATGCGACCGGCGGCTGCCGCTGGTGCATCTGACGCTGGCGCACGGCTCGGTGACGGGGGCAGCCGGATCGTCGGGGACCTTCGGGGCGGACGCGGACAGGGTGTCGCCCGGACCGGTCGGTTCGGACGGCGACAACGGGCGTTGTGGGTCCTCGAAGGCGGCTGCCGGTGGCAGTAACGGATCGACGGGCGTGGTCGAGCGCTCTGGCGCCCGGGGCGCAGCTGCGAGCTCGGGCCAGCCTGCGCGGGGTGGCGCTCTGCGCCCCGGTCGGGGCTCGGTCACGCTGGTCTCCTCGACGTTGTCCTTCAACTCCGCTCTGGGCGGACCCGGCGGTCCCGGTGGGCACGGATCGGCCGGATCGGCCGGTGGCGCCGACGGGTCGGGTGCCCGGGGCGGAACCGACGTGCTCACCCAGCAGGAGTGCCTCACCGGAGGCCCCGGCGGGCGGGGTGCGTCCGGACGCGCCGGTGGCGCGGCGCCGGCGGCACGGGAGCTGCTGGCGGCGCGGGAGGCAGCGCGCGCGGCGGCGGGGCGTACGTCGCGCCGGGGGGTGTCCTGGTGCTGGTGGACTCGCTGGTCGAGGGTAACCGCGCGGTCGGGGCGCGAGGCGGATAGGGGGCGCGGCGGTGTCGTTGGCGCCGATGGGCCCGGCGGCCCGGGAGGCTTCGGGGGCAGTGGGGCGGTCGGTGACAAGCCCGGCAACGGTGTTCGGGGCGGTGGGGCAGGGGCCGCGGCGCCCGCGGGCTGACGGTCCGCTGGACAGCCAGGACGGCGGGGAACGCCACCGGCAGTGGTGCCAGCCGCTCCAGCTCCGTGGCGGCCAACACGCTGACCGTGGCGGCCGCACCGTCGTGACGGCGTCGTCGCTTGTTCCCGACCCGAGTGCAGTGCGCATCCAACGACAGCTGCGCCTGCGCGACGGTGAAGTCGTTTGGGACGGTCCGCCACCAGCGCTGCGCGGCGGTGTTGTCGGTCTTCTCCGCGGTGCTCTAGCGGTTGCCGTGCCGCGGGGGACACAGCGCCACGTGCACGGCGTACTGCTTCGCGATCGCCGCGAAGGTCGCCGTGACGCGGCGGGTATTCGGGCTCGCGACCGTGGCCATCCGGTCGACCCGCCAGGTCTTGGCCAGGCCACCCTGGGGCTGCGACACCTGGTGGTGGCCCTGGACCAGCTGCGGCAGCGTCTCGTCCGCCGCGAGGGTCCCGCGCCCCTGGGTTTCCTCACCCGCCGGGTGGTCGATGATCGCCTGGTCCCGGCCAGTCGATGCCGAGTACGGCTCGCAGGGCGGCCGCAGCCCGTGTCCGCGCAGCCCCCGAGTGAAGCTCGGATAGGACAGCGGGTAGCCCAAGGCGCCGAACTCGTCGAACAGCGTGGTGCCCCACACGTGTGGGTGATCGAGCAGCCGCTGCGTCGCATAGGCCAGGAACGGCTCGAGCGGATCAGGATGGCTGCTCGCGTCCTCGCCAGCAACGCAGTCGCCGGCCAGGTAGGCCCAGATGGTCTTTCGGTCATGTCCCAGGTGCTTGGCGATCGCCGTGATCGTCCAGCCCTGGCTGCGGACCGCGTGAGGGTCCACATCGTCCTTCCTAGTGAGCATGCGGTGCTGGGCTCCTTCGAGGTGCTGGTTGAGGTCAGCGACCGCCACCTTCAAAGGAGTCCGGCCCTGCGCAGCGACGCCACGCAGGGAGCACCAGAAGCGGGGAGATTCAGTGAGCAGGACCGGGGAGATTTAGATGCGCGTCATCAGGTCGTGCTGGCGGTCGTGCTGGCGGAGTGTGTCACTGCCGTCGAGGCCGTGTGCGAGCCAGACGATCACCCCGCGAGGAGAGCAACCAAGCAGGCCGCGAGGAGCACGGGGAGCGCCGGCATCCGACTTCCGGTGACTCTCGCGCGGGTCCCCTGAGTCGGTCTCATCCTCGGGGGGTCCTTCCGACTGCGCGCCTCCTACAATGCCAGCCGCAGAATGGGACGCTGGAAGGACACAAGCAAGCGACTGCGCCGTCGCCGATGGTTTTGACCTCAGCGGCCATCCGTCAGGCGTGTCCGGTTCAAATGCGGTGCCCGCGTGAGCGAGCCGTCAGGCGGCAGTCTGGTGCGGGAGAGGGCCGTTCCGCGGCAATGGGCAGGGCCGGTTCTCAGCCGTACGTTGACGGGGCTGGAGCCAGGCCAGCGATCAGCTGCCTGCCTGCGCATCAGGACCGGTCAGCAGGACCGGTAGGCGTAGCCGTCGTCGCCCGGCGCTGTGAGCAGCCGGTCGCGGAGCAGGATGCTGCGCGTTCCGGCGGCGGCGGCGCAGGACTTGTCGTAGGCAACCCGTCCGTTGTCGGTGTATTCGACCTCGATCACTCGTGGGCCGTAAGCGCGGGTGTAAGCAGAGCATTCGTCGTAGACGCCGCATTCCTCAGCGACGGCGAGGTCGAACCCGAGCCGCCGGCCCTGGGAGGCGAGCTCCGGAGTGTTCTTTTGCGCGCTCGCCAGCCCCCGTAGGTGGGCGTGGGCGTTGAGCAGCCGAGCCAGCGCGACATTCCCGTCCGGGCGCAGCAGGCCTCGCGACCTGGTCCAGGAGTCGAGGTTGTCGGCCTCGATGGCTGAGAAACCGAATCGTGCACAACCATCGACCCAGCTGTACTCGACCTTGGCGATCGACGCTCGTTTCGCTGATGTGGAGGTGTCCAGGAGCAGTTCACCGGGCCAGCCTGGGTCCTCGACGGTGCGGCCGGCGTTGTCGTGCAGCAGCAAGCTGGGGTGCATGACTTTCCACCAGCGGTTCTCCTGCGGCTGAGTCTGATAACCATTGAGATAGCAGATGCCGTAGGCGTGGGCGGCTGGGCGGGCAGACCTGTCACGTTCCACGATCCGGGTCCCTGCAGGTGGAGGGTAGGCGCCGCCCAGCTGGTAGTCGGCCCGGGCCGCGGCAGGTGGCAATACGACTCGCGGCCCACCGGATGTCGCGGCCGCCGCCCCCATCACTGCTGCCAACGACAACGCGGCCAACGACACAACCGAGGACAACCACAGGCCGGCGCGACCAGTCATAGAACCCCCCTCAGCTGACCCAGCTTATCGGCCCAACCAAGACCGATCTTGATCCGTGCCTGCGTCCTAAGACTGCCAAAGCCCTGCATGGTCGGGCCAGGTAAGCGCCCTCAGCCGGTGCTTGAATTGCAGATAGCGCCCCGGATACCTACGCTCAAGAACAGTTCC
>JAYTOZ010000175.1:0-2658 GCA_043747515.1 Frankiales bacterium
ACGCAACCCTGCAACGACGACCAGGCACAACTGCCGCAGGCGCCCTCAGAGGCCAACGCCCCGACCGTCAGCCCCCGAAACAAGCCGATTCACACCGGCAACCTAGAGGCGGGGCTTGCGGAAGCGCGGACCACCGAGCGGATCGGCTACCCGTCACCGTTCGACCCGTTTGGTTGTGGGTATCACGTCGGCGATGTGCCCGTTGGCAAGGGTGTGCCGAAAGCGGAAGTGGGTTCGAGGCTCCGAAGGCAGCGGCTTCGTCATCTCGTCCGCGCACATCATCAGCAGTGCCCAGGCCCAAGCCACCCGTACGCCACCTTCCTTGGTAAGGCAGGACGGGCCAACCGGATGCGGCCCCGTACGCCGGACCTACTCGCGGTCAGGCGAGGTCGAGAGTGGTGGTTCCCTTCGTGCCTGCGGTGCCGGCTGGGGCGGCGTACCACTCCCCCTGGGCGGACTGGTAGCAGGCGATGAACTCATAGGTGCCGGGTCCGGGGCCGAAGGCCGTGGCGCTGGCGAGGTAGGCCGATTCGTCCCCTGGGGCAAGCGATTTGGCGACGCCGTCCGGGGCGAAAGCACTGTCCAGGTCCTGCCCGGCCGGGCCGCGGCAGGAGGCATCGAGTGAGGTGAGGTGGGCGACGTAGTCCCCCTGGTTTTGAACGCGGAAGCCGACTTCCACGAGGTCCTGGAGTGCGGCGGTGACCGGCGCGAGCGGGTTCGTGTCGATACCCGATGAGAGCGCAACGTCGGTGTAGGCCGGGGATGCGGGGGTGTACTGGTCGACGAAGAACCCGGCCCATGTCGTGCCACTGGACTCGGTGACCACGCTGGCGGTGGCGTCGAGATCGAGCGTCTGCGTCGTGTCCGGGTAGTTGCAGTCGTAGATGTAAATCCGCTGCACATCACCGTTGTCGTAGCCGATCGCGACGACCTGGTGGCTTTGCGTAGGGTCCACCGAGTTGGCCAGAAGGCCGATCGGGACCGGCGTGCCCGCGTCAATGGCCTGCATCACCAGCGGCCACTCGTCCTGGACCGTCGCCTCGAACGCGGACCGACCAACGGGGAGCATCATCGTGATGAACTTCGCCGCGTTGAGGTTGACCAACGGATTGAAGCTGGCCAGCTGCCGGTCATAGAGGTACTGGTACAACCGACCACCGACCGGCGGCACGCCCGCGGCAGTGCCGAAATCCGCGCCGACGTGCGTCGGGACCGGTCTGGGCGCGTGGTAGTAGTCCAGGCTCGCGAACGACATGCCACCACACAGCCTGTACGTGTTCAGGGTCCCGACCCCCGGGATGGTGACGACCGGATTGGTGAAGGCGTTGACGAAATGGAAGCCGTGACGCCTTGGCGAGAAGTCGGTCATGGGCATGAGCAGCCACCTTGGGGTTCGGACGTTCAGTTCCGGCTCTTGACGGTGGCAGATCGGCCCACGCAGAACAAGTCCCGTAACCGACAGGCACGGCAGCCGACAGAAACCGGCCAGGACCTCTCGACGGTCGCGCATGGAGAACAGCAGCAGCCTGTCGGCGCGGCCGTTCCGACCGCGGTGCAGGTGCGATCCTGCTGGGCTCGCGAGCTGACACGTAGACGCTGACGCCCAGGCCCGACACGCGCGCACACCATGCACTCAGTCGTGGATGAGCAGACGAAACACACGCGAGCATTCTGGTGGGTCGACGCCTCGGGGACGGCTTGTCTGGGCTATCCGGAATCCTCGAATCGTCCTACAGTCGGCCCGGTCTCCAGGGAAGGAGCGCGGGTGGGCAGCGCGGATCTCGAAGCCGAACTGCTTGGTGCGGCGCTCACTTTCGCCCGGAGCCGGCTGGACCCGTTGCTGGGCAGCCTGGTCACCGACGGGACGTCGCTGCTGCTGCACGCTTTCCCCGGCGCGACGGCGCAAGAGCTCGCTGCTGTCGCCGCCAGCGGCGCGGATGGCGACCTGGCGGCGGCCCGCTCGAAGCTGGCCGACTTCACGACCAAGGTCGCCGCTGGGATCGACAACCTGGGTCTGGCTGAGGCGGCGCTAGCCGATCTCGCTGCCGCCCTGTCGGCGCTGCTCGCGGCTGCGGGGAAGGTCGCGCCTGAGTCGACAGCGCGTACCGAAGAGGTCGTGACATCGGTCGTGCTCGCGGCGGTCCGGCAGGGCGGCGACGCGATCTCCGGGCTGGCGGCCGATCTCGGCTTGACCGGGTCGATCGCGGACCATCTCACCGTCAGCGCGGGCAGCCTCGCGTTCGACGTGACGGTGTCACCGGCTCACCAGCTCGGGCTGCTCACGCTGTCCGAGACGAGCCTGCACGCTGCCCTGGCCTATGGCACGAGCCCGGCGAGCCTGGGATTGACGCTGTCGACGACGGCTCAGCTCGGTCTTGCGGTGGACGGCTTCGTCGAGCAGCTGCTCGGTGGCGCGGCCAGCGTCCGGACCGCCCTCGCCGTCACCGTCGACACCGCCACGGGGCTGAGCTTCCAGGCGGGCGCCAAGGGCAGGGTCGAGCTGCCCGGCAGCCTGTCGATCCTGGGCGTGCAGCTGCACGGGCTCGGCATCGAGGTGCCACCGGACCAGCACCAGGCGATCGCTCTGACCGGCACCCTGGCCGGCAGCCTGGGACCGATCAAGGCCCTCGTGCACGACGCCGGCATCCTGCTCGCCCT
>JAYTOZ010000176.1:0-4263 GCA_043747515.1 Frankiales bacterium
CCTCGAGGGCTCGCTCCGCCAACGCCACCCGCCTACCGCGACCGTTGCGACACCCATGCTGTCCACGACACACAGCTGCCTCCACCGGTTTCCTCCCGGGGGCAGACCGGTGCTGCGTAGTCTGCGCGCCGTGCCGATCCCCGCCGCCCGCCGTCACTGGACACTGGCCCTCTCAGCCTGTGTGGCCGGCCTCGCCGTGCTATCGCCCACCGGTCCGGCAGCTGCCGCGAGCCCGACCCCGAAGGCGCCGCAGTCGCCGGTTGCGACGGGCCCACGCTCGGCGGCGACGACGGCGCCGACCCATGCCGCCCGGCCCACTCCGCCGGCCCCCCGCGGAGCAACGCCGAGCGCCGGACCCACCGCCCGCCGGACCGCTGATCCCTCGCCCACACCGCGACGGCGCCGGCATCAGTCGGTCACGGGTGCGCCGGTGACGGCCGCTCCCAGGACGACGTTCGTCCTCGCGCCGACCGCTGCACCGACCCGGGTTTCGGCCCCGTTGCCGACCCAGCCTGCGGCGACGACTGCGCCACCGGCGCTCACCACGCCCCGGACCACGACCACCGCCTCGACGGGCAGCACCGCCGGGGCCCAGCTCGACGCGCTCATCGAGGTCGTCCTCGGCCTGGCCCTGGCGCTCGGTGTGGGCGGTGGTGTCGGGCTCTACCTGACGAGGGGCAAGCCATGAGCGAGTGCCTGTTCTGCCGGATCGTCGCGGGCGACATTCCGGCGACGGTGGTGCACGAGACCGACCGCACCCTGGCTTTCCGCGATCTCAACCCCCAGGCGCCCACGCACGTGCTGGTCATCCCGAAGGACCATCACGCCGACGTGGCCGCTCTGGCCGGCGTCGACCCGGCGTACATCGGGCAGGTCCTTGCCGCGGCGGTCGAGGTGGTCCGGCTCGAGGGGCTCACCGGCGGCCACCGGATGGTGACCAATACCGGGCCGGACGGCGGCCAGACGGTCGGCCACCTGCACGTGCACGTGCTCGGAGGGCGGGCCTTTCGCTGGCCGCCCGGCTAGCATTGGCGGGTACCGACCCCGACCGGAAGCAGGCGAACGGCCCCAGCCGACCCCATGGCCGACACCTCTTCGCAGGACCGCGTCACCACCAAGATCGTCGTGCCGGGCGCCCACTCGATGGTGGCCCTGCTGGGGAGCCGGGACGAGCTGCTCGACGTGATCGAGAAGGCCCTCGCGAGCGACGTGCACGTGCGCGGCAACGAGATCACCCTCACTGGCGCCGCCGCCGACAACGACCTCGCCACCCGCCTGTTCGAGGAGCTGCTGGCGCTGCTCGACGCCGGACAGGACCTCTCGGGCGACGCCGTGGAGCGCAGCGTGGCGATGCTCGCCGCCGGCGGTCGCGACAAGCCGGCCGACGTGCTCACCCTCAACATCGTCAGCAACCGCGGGCGAACCATCCGGCCGAAAACGGTCAACCAGAAGCGCTACGTCGAGGCGATCGACCATCACACCATCGTGTTCGGCATCGGGCCGGCCGGCACCGGCAAGACCTACCTCGCGATGGCCAAGGCCGTCCAGGCGCTGCAGGCCAAGCAGGTCAACCGGCTGATCCTCACCCGTCCGGCGGTCGAGGCGGGCGAAAAGCTCGGCTTCCTGCCCGGCACGCTCTTCGACAAGATCGACCCCTACCTGCGACCGCTGTACGACGCGCTGCACGACATGCTCGACCCGGAGTCGATTCCCCGACTGATGGCGGCCGGCACCATCGAGGTGGCGCCGCTGGCATATATGCGCGGTCGGGCGCAACCGGACGACACGCCGGTCCTGACGCCGGATGGATTCCGGCCACTCGGCGGGCTGCGGGTCGGCGACCTCGTCATCGGGGCGGACGGTCGCCCCACGCCGGTGCTCGGCGTCTATCCGCAGGGCCGCAAGGCGGTTTACCGCGTGACGACGCAGGACGGTGCCTCGACCCGCGCCTGTGGCGAACACCTGTGGTTCGTCAAGACTCGGGACGACCGTCGGCACGGCAAGCCGGGCCGGGTGCTGCAGACGAAGGACATGATCGGCGCCCGCCGACGGGCGCACGCTCGCCGCTTCGAGTTGCCGCTCGTCGCACCGGTGCATTTCCCGGCGCAGGACGTCCCGATGGAGCCGTACGCCCTCGGGCTGCTGCTCGGTGACGGGTGCCTGACAACGGCCACGACCCCGAGTTGCACAACGAAAGACGTCGAGCTCGTCGACGCGGTGGCAGCAGTGGTCCCGGGCATCGAGATGCCCTGCAAGAGCGAGGTGGACGACGTTTTTCGCCACGTAGCTGGCCGGCGTGGGGGCGTCATCGTCGCCAATCCAGTGACCGTGGCCTTGCGTGCACTCGGGCTCGACGGCACCCGGTCCGCGACGAAGTTCGTGCCGGTCGACTACCTGCACAACAGCGCCGACGTGCGCCTGGCCGTCCTGCAGGGCTTGCTCGACAGCGACAGCGACTGCGACAGCGACAGCGACAGGGGCCCGGTGCGCCAGCGCGGCCGGACCTGCCGAGTGCAGTACACGACGTGCTCGGATCGGCTGCGTGACGACGTGCTGTTCCTCGTCCGATCGCTCGGTGGGATGGCCTACTGCCAGACCCGGCCGGCAGCGGGTCGGGCTCCAGGCGGTACGGCCCGGCGGCCGACCTGGCACCGCAACGATGCCCATGTCCTTGACATCCGCTTGCCGGCAGGGCTCGCGCCGTTCCGGCTCCCGGGCAAGGCGGCCGCCTACGCGGCGGACGGAAGCGGGCGTCCCCTGCGCTTCATTGACAGCATTGAGCCGGAGGGTGATGCCGATTGCGTCTGCATCGCGGTCGCCGCCGCCGACTCGCTGTACGTCACCGAGGACTTCCTCGTCACGCACAACACCCTGAATGACGCGTTCATCATCCTCGACGAGGCGCAGAACACCTCGGGCGAGCAGATGAAGATGTTTCTCACCCGGCTCGGTTTCGGCAGCAAGATCGTCGTAACCGGTGACATCACCCAGGTCGACCTGCCGGGCGGCACCACCAGCGGTCTGCGTGTCGTCCGCGACATCCTCGACGGGGTAGACGATGTGCACTTCGCGCAGCTGACCAGCGCCGATGTCGTGCGTCACAAGCTGGTCGGTCGCATCGTCGACGCCTACGAGACCTACGACGCCGAGCAGGAGCTCGCCCGCACCGGCCCGCAGCGCACACCGGGTCGGCGCGACGACAGCCGACGCCGGCAGTGAGTATCGAGGTCGCCAACGAATCCGGTGTCGCGGTCGACGAGGAGGCACTCATCCGGGTGGCCCGCCACGTGCTCGACGCGATGGGGGTGTCGTCGCTCGCCGAGCTGTCGCTGATGCTGGTCGACCTGGCCGAGATGGAGCGCCTGCACGTGCAGTACATGGACGAGCCGGGGCCGACCGATGTCCTCGCCTTCCCGATGGACGAGCTCGATCTGCGCGGCTCCCGCGGGGTCGCCCACGGGCCTGAGCAGCCCTCGGGTGACGCCGCGCCGACGCTGCTCGGCGACGTCGTGCTCTGCCCGGTCGTCGCGGCCCGCCAAGCGATCGAGGCCGGCCACAGCACCGAGGACGAGCTGCAGCTGCTGTGCACCCATGGCCTCCTGCACCTGCTCGGCTTCGACCACGGCGAGCCCGACGAGCACCACGAGATGTTCGCCCTGCAGGCCGAGTTGCTCACCTCGTGGAAGCGGAGCCCGTGAACAACGGCAACCCCGCCGCGCCGCTCGCCGTCGCTGTCGTCTTCGTCGTGCTGGCAGGCACCCTCGCCTGCCTCGAGGTCGGGCTGTCCCGGGTGTCCCGCGTCCGGGTCGAGGAGCTCGTGCGGGAAGGCCGCCGCGGCGCCCTTCGGCTGAGTACGGTGCTGGCCGACCCGCCACGCTCGCTCAACCTGCTGCTGCTCCTGCGCCTCGTCTGCGAGCTGGCGGCGGCCGGCATCGTCACGGCGTACAGCCTGGACCGGGTCGATGGGTCGCTCGCCGTCGTGCTGGCGGTGGCTGTGATGACCGTCGTGAGCTACGTCTTCATTGGAGTGGCGCCGCGCACGATCGGCCGCCAGCAGGCCGAGCGGGTGGCTCTGCTCGGGGCCGGTCCGGTGCTCGCGCTGACCCGGGTCTTCGGTCCGCTGCCACGGCTGCTCATCCTGCTGGGCAACGCACTCACGCCCGGCAAAGGGTTTCGCGAGGGACCCTTCGCCTCCGAGGCCGAGCTCCGGGACATGGTCGAGATGGCCAAGCAGCGCGGCGTTGTCGAGCAATCTGAGCGAGA
>JAYTOZ010000177.1:0-4585 GCA_043747515.1 Frankiales bacterium
CGGGTGGGCCGGGCGTTGGCCGACCCGACGCGTTGCCGGATCATGCTCGCCCTGCTCGACGCCCCCGCCTACCCGGCCGAGCTGGCAGCGTCCCTTGGCCTGACACGGGCCAACACCAGCAATCACCTGACGTGTCTGCGGGCCTGCGGTCTGGTCGTCGCGGAGCCCGCCGGCCGGCAGGTCCGTTACGAACTCGCCGATCCCGCGCTCAAGCACGCGCTCGGCGACCTGGCAAGCGTCGTCCTGGCCATCGACCGCGACGCTGCGTGCTCGGACGGCCGCCAAGACGTGGTGAGCGGGTGAGCAGCGGCCACGACCACAGCCATGCCACCGGCAGCGGGACCGCTGCGTCTGCGCAGCAAGGTCGCCTGACCGCAGTCCTGGCAATCATCGTGAGCATCCTGATCGCGGAGGTCGTGGGTGGGCTGCTCGCCCATTCATTGGCGTTGCTGGCCGACGCCGCGCACATGACCGCCGACGCAGCAGGGGTTGGTCTGAGCCTGCTGGCCATCTACTGGGCCGGCAAGCCCAAGACCGCCACCCGGACGTTCGGGTACGAGCGCGCGGAGATCCTTGCCGCGGTGTGCAACGCCGTCCTGCTGCTGGTCCTCGGCGCCTTCATTTTCGCCGAGGCGATCCGCCGCCTCATCGACCCGGGCCGGTCGAGCCCTGGGATCATGGTCGTGTTCGGGATCGTCGCGGTCCTCGGCAACGGCGCGAGCCTGCTGCTGCTGACCCGCGGGCAGGGCGAGTCGCTGAACATCCGGGCGGCGTACCTGGAGGTGCTGTCCGACCTGTTCGGGGCGGGCGCAGTGGTGGTCGCCGCCGGTGTCATCGCCCTGACCGGCTGGCAGCGCGCTGATCCGGTCGCGTCGCTGCTGATCGCCGTGCTGATCATCCCGAGGACCATCCGGTTGCTGAAGCAGGCAGTCAACGTCCTGCTGGAGGGGACACCGGACGGCGTCGACCTGGACGACGTACGCCGCCACATCTGCGAGACCGAAGGGGTGTTGTCCTGCCACGACCTGCACGCCTGGACGATCACCAGCGGCAACGCCGTCCTGTCCGCGCACGTCGTCGTCGACGACAGCTGCTGGGCCGACGGCACTGCTCCACAGGTCCTGGACCGACTCGGGGCGTGCCTGTCCGGCCATTTCGACCTCGAGCACTCGACATTCCAGCTCGAGCATCAGACGCACGCCGATCATGAGGCCGTGCTGCACCGGTGACCGACCAGGACCGCCGGGCTGGCACCCGCCAGGGCGCTGCCGGTACGTCCTGCTGCCCGGGGACAGGTAACGCCCCGGCGTCGTCGGTTCGTGCTGTCGTGTGGCTGTCGGTGATGAGCCTGCTGTGGATGACCGCGGAAGGCGCCCTCGGGCTGTTTGCCGGCGTCCGGGCCGACAGCGTGTCCCTGGTGGCCTGGGCGCTCGGGTCGGTCATCGAAGGCCTCGCGAGCGTCATCGTGATCTGGCGTTTCACCGGCAGCCGCGCACTGTCTGAGATGGTGGAGCGCCGGGCCCAGCGGGGCGTCGCCGTGTCGTTCTGGCTCCTTGCGCCGTACATCTCGGTGGCGGCCGTGCGGGATCTGCTCGGGACGCACGAGGTCCGACTCAGCACCCTGGGCGTCGTCGTGACGGCGTCGAGCCTGATCGTCATGCCGGGGCTCGGGCTCGCCAAGCGTCGCCTCGCCCGGCGAATCGGCTCCGCTGCGACTGCCGGGGAGGGGACGCAGAACCTGCTGTGCGCGGCGCAGGCCGCCGCCGTCCTGCTTGGGCTCGGCGTGCACGCCGTCACCGGCGCGAACTGGGTCGACCCTGCGGTTGCCCTGCTGCTGGCCGGTTGGGCTGTGCGGGAGGGCCGTGAAGCGTGGCGGGGCAACGACTGCTGCTAGGTGTCTGCGGCAACGCCCGTCCCGTCGCAAACCTGTCGGGTGGGTTCACGAAGGTGGCGCACGTTCGTAACAAGGGTGTCACGAGCCGTGCCTAGCTTTGCCGTCAGACAACTCCACAACTTGCCAAGCACCTAGGGTTCCGCGCTGCTCGCAGCGGCTGGTCCAAGAGGTGCGGGCGGCCGGTGACGGTCGCTACACGGAGGGACAAAAGCCCGGGAGACCGCCAGTGGTCCCCCGGGCTTTGGCGTTCTGGCCGAGCGGACAGGAGCGCGCTGTGCAGCCCGACATCCCAACCGGGACGGCCTTACTCGTCATCGACGTGCAGGAGTGCGGACGGCTGGCCTTCGACGAGGCCGGCATCGCGATGATGCCCGGCTTCGACGACCGGGTACGCCGTACCGCGGCCGCCGTCGACGCCTACCGCCGCGCCGGTCGGCACGTGCTGTTCTCGCAGGAGGTGCACCGGCCGGACCTGCTCGATATCGGTCGTGAGCTCGATGGTGCCGAAGGCGTGCACTGCGTCGAGGGGGCACCTGGCACCGAGCTCGTGCGAGAGCTGACCCCTCTGCCAGGGGAGCACCTGATCCGCAAGCGGCGCTACTCCTGCTTCTACGGAACCGATCTCGAGCTCGTGCTGCGCGGCATGGGGGTGCACACCCTGGTGCTCGCCGGGACCCTCACCGACGTCTGCGTGCACTACACATTCGTCGACGCCCACCAGCGGGACCTGCGGGTGCAGGTGCTGGTCGACTGCGTGGGTGGCTCGGGGGTCGAGGCGCACGCGGCCGCGCTGCGGGCGATGGCCTACCTGCAACGGGACTGCTTGCGCAGCAGCGAGACGCTGGTGGGGGCCAGGTGAGCGTGCTCGCCCGCCAGGTCGTCGAGCCACCCGTCCACCGCGGGCCGGTGCTCGCGCTCCGGGACCTGCACGTCAGCTTCCCCGGCGGGGTGCAGGCCGTCCGGGGCGTCACCCTGGACGTGTGCCCCGGTGAGGTGCTCGCCCTGGTGGGCGAGTCCGGCAGCGGCAAAAGCGCGCTGGGCTTGGCTGCGCTCGGCCTGCTTCCCCCGACGGCGACGCTGCGCGGGTCGGCGCTGCTCGCCGGCACCGACATGGTGTCGGCCGGGGACGACGAACGACGGCAGGCCAGGCGCGCCCATGCCGGCGCGGTCTTCCAGGACCCGATGACCTCGCTCAACCCGACGATGCGGATCGGCCAGCAGGTGGCCGAGACCGGTGGGGACGTACTCGCTGCGCTGCGGGCGGCCGGCATCCCGGACCCGGAGCGCCGGGTCGGGCAGTACCCCCACGAGCTCTCCGGCGGGCTACGGCAACGGGTGATGATCGCCATGGCGGTGGCGGGCTCGCCGTCGCTGGTCATCGCCGACGAGCCGACGACCGCCCTGGACGTCACCGTGCAGGCCGAGGTGCTGCGACTGTTCGTGCGGCTGCGCGACACGACCGGCACCTCGGTCGTACTCGTCACCCACGACCTCGCCGTCGCCGCATCGGTCGCCGACCGGATCGCCGTGCTCTACGGCGGGCGGCTGCTCGAGGTCGGCACCGCCCGCGAGGTCCTGCGCTCGCCCTCCCACCCGTACACCTCGGGACTTCTCGCGTCCCGGACCAGTCCGAGCACCCGCCGGGACGTGCCCCTGCCGACCCTGCCCGGCGAGCCGCCCGACCCCCGCGCCCCCGAGCCGGGCTGTGGCTTCGCGCCGCGCTGCGGCCTCGCCCAGGAGCGGTGCACCGCGGGGCTCCCCGAGCTGCGGAGCGCCGCGCGGCACGCCGGTCTCGACGCGTGCGTCCGGTCCCGCGAGCGGATCGACGTGCAGCTGCTGCCCACCGGCGGCTGGCCGCCGGTGGCCGAGTCGACCGCGGGCGGCGATGCCCTCGTCCTGCAGGGCGTGACCAAGGCGTTCGGCCGCCGATCCGGGCGCCGGGTGGTGCTCGAGGGGATCGACCTCGAGGTGCCGCCGGGCGGGTCGCTCGCGCTGGTTGGCGAGAGCGGTTGCGGCAAGACGACGACGCTGCGCATCGCGGTCGGGCTGGAGACCGCCGACAGCGGGACGGTGCGGCTGCACGCAGGTGACCGGCCGCAGCTCGTGGCGCAGGACGCCGGCGCCTCCCTCACCCCCTGGTTGCGGGTCGGCGAGCTGCTTGAGGAACGGTTACGGGCCGAGGGACTCGACGGCAAGGCCCGCCGGATCGCGGCCCGCGAGGCGCTCGCCCTGGTCGGCCTGCCGGCCGAGGTCGCCGCGGCCAAGCCCCGCCAGCTCTCGGGCGGTCAGCGGCAGCGGGTCGCGCTGGCCCGCGGCATCGTCGTACCGCCACGGCTGTTGGCCTGCGACGAGCCGATCTCGGCGCTCGATGTGTCACTGGCAGCAGTCGTCCTGAACCTGCTGGGACGCCTGCGCCGCGAGCTCGATCTTGCGATGCTGTTCGTCACCCACGACCTGGCCGCCGCCCGGCTCGTGGCCGACGAGGTCGCCGTCATGCACGGCGGCCGCATCGTCGAGCGCGGCAAGGCCGACGACGTGCTGCTCAATCCCCAGCACGAGCACACCCGCGCCCTGCTCGCCGCCGTACCGACGATTGACCGGGGCTGACATGACCACCGTCGATGCGAGTGTCCTGCTGCGACCGGGCAGCGTCCGGGTGCGCCGCGCCAGGAAGGGCGGGAGTGCCGGCCT
>JAYTOZ010000178.1:0-8721 GCA_043747515.1 Frankiales bacterium
GCCGCGCCGGTGGTGGCGGCGGTGCAGGGCGTGAGCTTCAGCCTGGCCACCGGGCGCAGCCTGGGCCTGGTGGGCGAATCGGGTTGCGGCAAGTCCACGCTGGCGCTGGCGATCATGGGCCTGGTGCCGCCGACGCGCGGCCGCGTCGTGCTCAACGGCCACGAACTCTCGGCGCGCGCCAAGAATCAAGGTGGTCGCATGCTGACGGCGCGCACGGTGCAGATGGTCTTCCAGGACCCTTATGCCTCCTTGAACCCCCGACAGACGGTCCGCACGACCCTGGCCGACCCGCTCAAAATCCACGGCGTCACCGACAAATCGGAGGTCGAGGCCCGCGTGGCCGACATGATGGCCAAGGTCGGCCTCAGGCCCGACCACGCCGACCGCTACCCGCACGAATTCTCCGGCGGCCAGCGCCAGCGCATCGGCATCGCCCGCGCCCTCGCCCTCGAGCCCAAGGTCCTCGTGCTCGACGAGCCGGTCTCGGCGCTCGACGTCTCGATCCAGGCCGGGGTCGTCAACCTGCTCGAGAAGCTGCAGGACGAGCTGGGGCTGTCCTATCTGTTCATCGCGCACGACCTGTCGGTGGTGCGCCACATCGCCGACCGGGTCGCCGTGATGTATCTCGGCCGGATCGTCGAGCTCGGCACCCGCGACGAGATGTTCGAACGGCCCGCCCATCCCTACACACGGGCCCTGCTCTCGGCCATCCCGATCCCCGACCCGCGCAAGGAACGCGCCCGGCGCCGGATCGTCATCAGCGGCGACGTGCCCTCACCGGCCAACCCGCCGAGCGGTTGCCGGTTCCGCACCCGCTGCCAGGTGTTCCGTGACCAGCTCACCGACGACCAGAAGACCCGCTGTGTCGAGCAGCAGCCCGAGCTCACCGAGCGCGGGCAGGGCCACCCGGTCGCATGCCACTTCGCCGATGTCGAAGTGGTCGTCTAGCCCCTGCACGCTTCGTGGCTCCGACCCGGCCGGTCCCCCAGTCCAAGTGTCCGCCGGATCCGGCCGGCGGCCGATCGCCCGATCCAGGTGGCCGGCCGGCGATCGATGGCCCGGCCGGCCGGCCACCACAGCAGGGAAGCGGAGCTGTTTTCGACGGCTGGCCGCTTGCTCAGCGTGCGTTCGGTTCGAGCCGGAGCCTTCTCTGCTGTCGTGGGCGCTGGGCGACCAGGCGGCCGATCAGTCGCGCCGACCGGGGCGCGAAGCGGGGCCCGGTGGGAATCCGACGGGGTCCGCACAGGGTCCGCACAGGGTCAGTCGCCGCGGGTGCCCACGACGCGCCCGCCGAGCTGCTGCTGGACCAGCTTGAGCGCGGCGTCCTCGCCGGAGTCGGCGCGCGCGGGTCGGGGCAGATCGGGGTCCTCCGGCACCTCCTCGTCGCCGGGGGCGAACCCGTCCTTCGCCGGCGCAGCCGGCGTGGGCGAGGCGAGGTTTGAGCCGGTAGCCGGTGTGGCCGGCGCGCCCGCCACCGTGCACGCGATGTCGAGATCGGCCCCGAGGACGGCCTGGAAGGCCTCCTTCAGCACATCGGTGTTCGTGCTCGACTGGAACTGTCGCAACAAGGCTGCCGTCGTGAAAGCCAGCGTCACGGTGCGCCCTGCGAGCTCGATGACCTGCGCGTTGAGCAGCAACGCATGCGTGGTCTTCTTGCGCCCCTTGGCGGCCTCGAGCACGGCGTCCCAGGACCGGCGCAACGCGGTCGCATCGAGGCCGCCTGGGACCGCCGCGACGGCCGGCGACGGATCATGGCCGTGCACGGGCGCAGCTGACGACGGCGGGTCAGGCGACCCGGGCACCGCGATCGTGGGCCAGCCGGCCACCGGGCTCGGCGGGCCGGGCGGAGTGGCCACCGGCCCGGGCGGGATGTCGGGTTGACCCGTGGCCCGGGCCACGCCCGAAGCAGGCGGCGGGGCAGTCGGCTGACCAGTGACCTTGTCCGGACCCGCCGGGGGGTGCTCCTCGTGGTGCGGCCCGGGGACATGTGCCCTGGGCACGATGGGCACGGCGTCGCCGGCGATGTCGAAGCGCCGCTCGAGTCGCTCGAGCCGGCTGAGCACCGCGCTGTCGTCGGCGCTGGCGGCGGGCAGCAGCACCCGCGCACAGACGAGCTCCAGCAGCAGGCGCGGCGCCGTCGTACCGCGCATCTCGGTGAGGCCGGCGTGCAGCAGATCGGCAGCCCGGGACAGCCCGGCCGTACCGAGACTGGCTGCCTGACGGGCCATCCGGGCGAGCTGCTCGGGCGGGCAGTCGAGCAGGCCGGTGTCGCCGGCCGCGGGGACGGCGTCGAGCACGACAAGGTCGCGCAGCCGCTCCAGGACGTCCTGGGCGAACCGCCGCGGGTCGTGTCCGTGCTCCATCACCCGGTCGACGGTCGTGAAAACCGCGGCGCCGTCGCGGGCAGCGAACGCATCGATGACGTCGTCCAGCAGCGTGTCGGGGGTGACCCCGAGCAGCGACGCCGCGCCGTCGCGGGTGACCCCCTCGGCGCCGGCCGCTGCGAGCACCTGATCGAGGATCGACAGCCCGTCGCGGGCGCTGCCGGCCGCTGCGCGCACGACCAACGGCAGCACCGTCGGGTCGACCGCGATGCCCTCCGAGGCGACCACCGAGGACAGCAGGTCGGTGAGCTCTCGCCGGGGCATCAGCCGGAACGGGTAGTGGTGGGTGCGCGAGCGGATGGTCGACAGGACCTTCTCCGGCTCGGTCGTCGCGAACACGAACCGGAGGAACTCCGGCGGCTCCTCGACCAGCTTGAGCAGCGCGTTGAAGCCCTCGCGGGACACCATGTGCGCCTCGTCGATGATGTAGACCTTGTAGCGGCTCGACACCGGCGCGTAGAAGGCCCGCTCGCGTAGGTCACGCGCGTCGTCGACCCCGCCGTGCGACGCCGCGTCGATCTCCACGACGTCGAGCGAGCCCGGCCCGTTGGGGGCCAGCGCGACGCAGCTGTCGCAGACCCCGCACGGGTCCGGCGTCGGCCCTTGGTCGCAATTGAGCGAGCGGGCCAGGATGCGCGCGCTGGAGGTCTTGCCGCAGCCACGCGGCCCGCTGAACAGGTAGGCGTGATGGATCCGGCCATTACGCAGCGCCTGCTGCAGCGGGCCGGTGACGTGTTCCTGGCCCTTGACCTCGGCGAAGCTGCCGGGCCGGTACTTGCGGTAGAGCGCCAGCGCCACGAGTGCGTTCCTCCCACGAAGAGGACCCCTCGCGCACCCGCCCAGAGCCCGCCTGCCCTTGCTGCCTTCCGGCCCTGGGGGAGTTCAGCGAGATTGGCGCCGCACGAGGGGTCTGCTGACGATGCTAGCCCGTACGACGGGGGCAGTGGTTCGGCTAGCATCGCCGGCAGTCACCTCGGGAGGATTCGCCTAGTTGGCCTATGGCGCACGCTTGGAAAGCGTGTTGGGGGCAACCCCTCGCGAGTTCGAATCTCGCATCCTCCGCTCAACGACCACGCCGGGGCTCAGTTGTTGTCGTCGCGTTCGCCCGACGCGGTCAGCCGCACCACCTGTCCCGTCGTCCCCGACAGCACGCCGGTCGTGTTGCCAAGGACGTAGAGCTCGCCGCGCCGGTCCTGTGCCCAGCCGGTGACCGCGAGGCCGAGGTTGTCGCGTCCCTGTATGGCGAGCGACTGGACCTGGCCGCCGCGGGCCACGAACAGCCGGCCGAGCGGCTGAGCGAAGGCGCGGGAGTAGTCACCGAACACGTAGTCGCCCTTGAGCGCGTCGATGTCGTGACCCCGGTAGACGAAGCCGCCGACGATGGCGATGCCCTCACACGAGGCTGGGCCGCCGGTGGGGCAGCGGACCCCACCGGGCGCGGTGTGGTCGTATTCCGCAACCGGATCGGTGAGCCCGGCCGGCACGCCGGGGCTGTCGGCGGTGACGAACCCGGCCCCGGCCCCGTTGTTGTCGAAGGTGAAGGTGCCCTCCTTGATCGGCCAGCCGTAGTTCTGTCCGGGCCGCACGACGTCGACCTCCTCGATGTCGTTCTGTCCGACGTCACCGGCGACCAGCGCGCCGGTCCGCCGATCCAGCGACATCCGGTAGGGGTTGCGGAAGCCGTAGGCCCAGATCTCGTCGGCGCCGTCCCGGCCGACGAACGGGTTGTCCGCCGGGATGCCGTACTGCCCGTTGGCCGAGTTGTGCCCCCGCGGGTCGATCCGCAGGATCTTGCCGAGGACATTGCCCGGTGCCAGGCTCTGCCCGTTGCCGCCGGCGACGTGGCCGGGGCCCTGGTCGTCCGCGGCGCCGCCGTCACCGACCGAGAGGTAGAGCAGGCCGTCGCGGCCGAGCGCCAGGTCGCCGCCGTTGTGGTTGAACTGCGGTTTGTCGATCCGCAGCAGCACCCGGCTGCTCGCCGGGTCGATGGTCAGCTGGTGGCGCGAGAGCCGCCACTGGCGCAGCACAAGTTGCGAGTCCGCTTTGACACCGGCCGGCAGGGTCGAGAAGTCGGCTGGTTGCGAGGCGTTCTCATTACCGAAGGTGTAGACGAATCGGGCCTTGCCACGGTTCGGGCCGAACGCGATGCCCAGCAGACCGCGCTCGTCGTAGGCGAGGCCGGGGATGACCTTGCCCAGGTTGCTGACGGCGAGGTTGGACAGGTCCGCGACCAGCCGCGGCGCGTTCGGACGGGCGGCCCGGTCGTCGCCGGTGTCGACCGACCAGATCTTGCCGCCCTGGTCGATGACCACGAGCCCGTGTTCGCGGTCCGGCGCCGGCACCCCTCTGGTCGGGGAGACGAGCCGGTCGGCGACCACCTCGAGCCCGACGGTCGTACCGCTGGCTGGGATCCCCGCCGGGATCGGGTCGGGGAGCCCGACCCCGGGAGCGCTCCACGCCGCACTGGCGCTCCACAGGGTCGTCGCGCAGCTCACCGCGACAAGGCTGGTCAGAAGGTTGCGTCGCATGGGTCCTCCAGGCATCGCGTCGGTCCGCCGGGGGCGGGACGCGCCCAGCGGTTGTCCGGTTGGGATACGCCGGCTGGTGGGCGTGGCGTTCACCCGCCGACGACATTGCCCGCCCGGTCCCTGACAGCCACCTGAGTGAACGCCGGGGGACAGCCCGGTAGGCCGTACCGGGCTGCGACGATGCGTCGGTGCTGCGCGACACGGTCCTGCTGGTGGAGGACGACCACGCCCTGCGCGACGTGGTGGCCCGGGCGTTGCGCGAGGACGGCCTCACCGTCGTCACGGCCAGCGACGGCCGGTCCGCCCTCGCGAGCGCGACCGCCGAACTGGCCGCGATCGTGCTCGACATCGGCCTGCCGGACGCCGACGGTCGCGACGTGTGCCTGGCGCTGCGGGCCCGCGGCACGACCGCGCCGGTGCTGTTCCTGACCGCCCGCAGCGCGGTGGTCGACCTGCTGTCGGGGTTCGCCGCAGGGGGCGACGACTACCTCACCAAGCCGTTCCACGTGGCGGAGCTGCTCGCCCGCGTGCGCGCCCTGCTGCGCCGGGCCGCCCCCGACCGGCGCCCGGTGGACGGCGGCCTGGTGCTCGACCCGGCCGCGCACGCGATCCGATGTGGGCAGCTCGAGATCGCCCTGTCCCCGACCGAGTTCCGCCTGCTGGCGCTGCTGCTGGGCCGCCCGGACGTCGTCGTACGCCGGCGCGAGTTGCTGCGGGCGGGCTGGCCGGACGGCGCGATTGTCAGCGAGAACACCCTCGATCAGTACGTTGCCCGGGTGCGCCGCAAGCTTGGTGCGGTCGGGACGACGACGAGGGTGGAGACGGTCCGCGGCGTCGGCTACCGGGCGGTCGGCGATCCGGGGTGAAGCGGCGGGTGCTGCGGCCGCATCGGCCCGCGACGCTGCAACGGCGGCTGGCCCTGTCGGCGATGATCGTGACTGCCGCCAGCGTGCTGGTGCTGACGGCCGGCTTCGACGTGCTGCTCTCGCATCGGTTGGACGCCGAGGCGCACGCCGTCCTGCGGGCCCGCGCCGCCACGATCAGCGGGGCCATCACCGCCACCGCGTCCGGCCAGCTGACCGTGCCCGAGCGCGAGGACGACGCCACCCTCGACGCCGGTATCTGGATCTACCAGGGCCTGACGGCGGTCGAGCGGCCCCCGGGATCGGCCCGGTTGCAGCGTGGCGCCGATCGACTCGCCGGGACTGATGGCCGGACCCGGCGCGACGGCGGACCCAAACCGGTGGAGTACCTCTCGGTGCCGGTGCGCGCGGGTGGCCGCCAGGTGGGCACCGTCGTCGCAGCCGTCCCACTCACGCCGTACCGCAGCTCCATCCGCACCACGCTGCTGGCCTCGGCGCTGCTCGCGGCCCTGCTGATCGCGGCTGTCTACGTCGTCACGCGGGCCGCGGTCGGACAGGCGCTGACACCGGTCGCGGCGATGACCCGGCAGGCAGCCGAGTGGTCGGCGACCGACGCGACGCTGCGCTTCGGCGACCGCAACCGGCCCGGTGAGCTGGCTGCCCTGGCGTCGACGCTGGACGGGCTGCTGGACCGGCTGGCGGCCGTCCTGCGCCGCGAGCAGCAGCTGTCAGCCGAGTTGTCGCACGAGCTGCGGACTCCGCTGGCTGGCATCACCGCCGAGGCCGAGCTGTTCGCGACGCGGCCACGATCGGGTCCGCAGGCCCTCGCCGCCATGGAACGGGTGTCGCTGGGGGCGCGACGGATGGACCGCATCCTGGACAGTCTGCTCGCGGCGGCCCGGCTCAGCGGTGACCACACGCGGGGGCGCTGCGCACCCGCCGCGGCGGTGGCGGCCGTGCTCGACGACGTCCGGCCGGTCGCCAAGGACCGTGGGATCGAGCTGCGGGTCATCGACGACATCGCCGACACCCAGGCTGGTCTCGACGTAGAGGTCGTCGAACGCATCCTGGCCCCCGTGGTCGACAACGCGGTGCGCTACGCCGTCAGCGAGGTGCTCGTCCAGCTGCGCCGCACCCCGCAGGCGGTGGTCATCGAGGTGCGCGACGACGGGCCGGGGTTGCCCGAGCCGCGCTGGGAGGACGTCTTCGAGCCGGGGCTGCGCCTGCAGCCAGACGACGGGCACGATGGCGCCGGGCTCGGTCTGGCGCTGGCCCGAAGGCTTGCCCGCGCCGGCAGCGGGGACGTCACCATGGTGGCGGCCTCGACCTTTGCCATTCGGCTGCCACCCGGCTGAAGCCCCCTGACCAGGCAGTCAGAGGTGTGTCAGGACCTGGGGTGCAGTCTTACGGGAATCCGAGTCGACCGGAGGTGCGGTGATCATGGGCGCAAACCGCCTCACCCTGCGTTGCTGGCTCGCGATCCTGCTGGCCCGGTTGGCAGGCGCCTGCTCGCGCGCCGTCGGTTATGGCGCCGGCCGGACGCTGCCAGGTCGGGTCGCCCTGACGCTCGCACCCGGATCGCTGGCCGAGCTGGCCCGGGCCCACCGGGTCATCCTGATCTCGGGTACGAACGGCAAGACGACGACCACCCGCCTCGTCACCGCAGCGCTGAGCCCGACCGGCCCGGTCGTGACCAACGGGGACGGCTCCAACCTGGTCGCCGGGCTCGCGACGGCTCTGCTCACGACGCGGCCCGGGCGCGGCAGCATAGCCGTGCTCGAAGTCGACGAAATCGCTCTGCCGGCAGCAATCAAACAGACCGAACCGGTCCTGGTGGCGCTGCTCAACCTCAGCCGCGACCAGCTCGACCGGGCCGGCGAGGTGGCCAGCCATGTCGCCCGCTGGTCGGCAGCACTTGCCGGCCGGGAGCACATCACCGTCCTCGCCAACAGCGACGACCCCCTCGTGGTCGCTGCAGTGCTGGGCGCGAGACCCACTGCCAACGATGTCATCTGGGTGTCGGTCGGGCAGCCATGGCGGCGCGACTTCGCCGTCTGCCCCCGCTGCCGAGCCGCCTGGCACCCGAACCCGATCGACTGGGCTTGCGACGCCTGCGGCATGCGCCGGCCGGTCTCGCAGTGGAGCCTCGAACAGGGTGCGCTCACCGGTCCGGACGGCAGCTCGGTCCAGCTTGGTCTCACCCTGCCCGGTCGGGCCAACGCCGCCAACGGAGCCGTTGCGGTGGCCGTCGCCGAGCAGTTCGGTGTCGGGATCGAGGCGGCCCTGGCCCAGATGCGTACCGTGGCCGACGTCGGGGGCCGCTATCTGGTGCGGACGCTCGGGTCGCACAGCGTCCGGCTGCTGCTCGCCAAGAACCCGGCCGGCTGGCTCGAGGCACTCGACGAGCTCCGGCTCGCCGACCGTCCGGTGGTGATCGCCGTCAACGCCCAGACAGCCGACGGCACCGACCCGTCCTGGCTCTGGGACGTCCCGATGGAACAGCTGCGCGGCCGCCAGGTCGTCGCCTCGGGAGAGCGGGCCGCGGACCTCGCCGTCCGACTCCACTACGCCCAGGTCGAGCACACCGTCGAGGCCGACCCGGCACTGGCGCTGGCCTCGCTGCCGGCCGGGCCGTGCGACCTCGTCGCCAACTACACGGCCTTCGTCCGCGCCCGCACAACCCTGGACGGCGGGGCGGCGTGACCGCCGGCTCCGCACTCCGCATCGTCTCGGTCTTCCCCGAGTTGCTGGGCACCTACGGCGACGGCGGCAACATCATGGTGCTCGGCCAGCGACTGGCCTGGCGTGGGGTGCCGCACGAGGTGGTCACCGTCGCCCTCGACCAGCCGGTGCCGTGCAGCGGCGACCTCTACGTCCTGGGCGGCGGCGAGGACGACGCACAGCTCGTCGCCCTCGCTGCGCTGCGCCGCAACTCCGGCCTGATCC
>JAYTOZ010000179.1:0-8520 GCA_043747515.1 Frankiales bacterium
CACCGGTGAGTCCTGGCTCATCGGTTGGGCATGAGCTTCGCTGAGCTGGCGCCGCACCGGGCCAACTCACACTCACCGGCTACCGATCCCGACCTGATCACCCCCGCTGTGCTGCTGTTGTGGTCGTCCGGGCCGCCCGCGGCTCAGCCGCTGGTGAAGCCGGGCACGAGTTCGCGGGCGAGCTGCTCCAGGAACAGCCCGATGTCGGTGACAATGCCGACCGCCTGCGAGGAGCCGCGGTCGGCGAGCTTGGTGACGGTCGCCGGGTTGATGTCGACGCAGACCAGCGGGACCGAGGCCGGCAGCAGGTTGCCGGTGGCGATCGAGTGCAGCATCGTCGCGACCATGATCGCGAAGCCGACACCGGGCAGCTGGGCGCGCATCGCCCGCTGACCGTCGATGACGTCGGTGTGGACGTCGGGCAGCGGCCCGTCGTCGCGGACCGAGCCGACCAGCACGAACTCCTTGCCGTGCGTGACGAGCGCGTGCATGATCCCGCCGGTCAGCACGCCCTGGGCCACGGCCTCGGCGATCGAGCCGGCCCGCCGGATCGTGTTGATCGCCCGGATGTGGTGTTCGTGGCCGTGCTCGACGCCCTTGCCCTGGGCCAGGTCGACGCCGAGCGAGGTGCCGTAGAGCGCCGCCTCGATGTCGTGCGTGGCGAGCGCGTTGCCGGCGAACAACACGTCGACGTAGCCGGCGTGGATGAGGGCGACCAGGGCGGGCGCCGCGCCGGTGTGCACGACGCCGGGGCCGCCGACCCACAAGATGCGGCCGCCGTCCTGCTTGACCTCGCGCATCCGCTGGGCGATCTGGCGGACCAAGAGCCCCTGCGGCTTCTCGCTGGACACCGACGACGACATGAACTCGAAGGCATCCGGCGAGGTGCTGTGCTCGCGCTGCGGCAGCACGACCCGCACCCCGCCGGCGCCGCAGACGAGCTGTTGGCCGGCCTTGACGTCCGACACCGGCACGGTGCGGACCCGGCCGTCCTCGACGACCAGGCCGCAGTCCATCTCGGGCTGCTCGACCGGCACCCAGGCCGGGCCGATGCGGACGACGGTCTCCAGGTTGGTGGTGGAGTAGAAGTCGTCCGGGAAGACCCCGTCGGTCTCCACGAGCCGCAGCAGCGCCTCGCCCGGGTCGACCTGGTTGACCCCGTGGGTCTGCAGGCGCATCAGCAGCCGCTGCAGGGCCTCGTCGTCCTCAGCCGAGACGACGATCCGGGCGTAGGACTCGTCCTCGTGCCGGCGACCGACGTCGAGCCGGTCGATCCGGTAGTCCCCGCCGTAGGACAGCACATCGTCCAGCACCCGGGCGAGGACGCCGGTGTCCATCAGGTGACCCCTGGTCTCGAGGCTCTCACTGACCGCCACGTCGCTCCTGTCGCTAGACCACCGCACCGTGGTCGGGGCCGCTGTCGTCCGGGGGAGCATCGCGCATCCACCACACCAGCAGCCCGGCACCCCCGGCAGTCATCACCAGACCGAGCAGCAGGACCCCTGAGGTCGCCTGCTGCCGGGCCAGTTCGGGCACGAACAGCAGCACGAGGCCGAGCGCGAGCAGCAGCGAGGCGCCGACGGTGCGCAACCGGATGCGGGGGACCGGCGGGGGCGGCGGTGGGACGAAGTGGCCGTCGTCGGGCAGCGCCGCGGGTTCGAGCCAGCCGGGCAGCGCTTCGTCGGACTTGGGGTCGTTGCGACGGCGGGACCTCGGCGCCGGTGGGTCAACCGGATCCGGCGTACGCCGGGGCGGGCGTGCTGTCGGTTGGCCGCCGAGGTCCTCGGTGACCGGCCACGGCGGCACCTCGTGGGCGATCTCGTCGGCGAAGCCCGCGATGATCTGGCGGAAGATCTCGTCGTCGTCGAGGGGGACCGGAGCCGGAGCCGCAGTGGGCGGCGGCGTGGCGGCGGCGCGGCGCGGCGGATCGGGCAGGTCCGGCGGTGACAGCACCCGGGTGGCGGCGGTGTGAGGCACCGGTCGGACCAGGCCGTGGGCGGTGGCGCCTGGCTCGTCCTCGGCGAGCAGCGCGGACAGGTCGGCGACCTCGGCGGCGACGACGACCCGGGCCTGGTCGGCCCGGGCCGGATCGACCCACAGCCGGTCCAGCGGGCGTTTGGGCAGCGTCACGGCCCGCGAGACGGTGTCGACGCCGGCGGCCGGCTCGACGAAGGCCGCGACCCCCTCGGCGGCGAGGGAGTCGAGCAGCGCCTCGGACAATCGCGGGTCCAGGTCGACCAGGGCGCCCCACTCGGCCGAGACCAGCCCGTTGCTGCGCCGGCCCGGGGTGGGCGAGATCTCGGTCATCGGCTAGCCGGCGGCCGCGGCGGCGTGTGAGCGCACGAAGTCCAGGCTGCCCGCAAAGATCGTCGGCGCATCGTTGTCGAGGGTCGCGACGTGGTAGCTGTCGGGCAGCACCTGCTCGGTGACGATGCCGTCGACGCAGCCCGCCAGCAACGCCCGGCCGCTGGCCGGCTCGACGACGTGGTCGACGGCGCTGCGGAACGCCAGCACCGGGCAGCTGATCCGAGCCAGGTCCCCGCGGACCACCGGCCAGGCCTGCTGCAACGACAGCGCGGCCTTCAGCGGCAGCCGGTCGTAGGCGAGCTCGACCTGACCGGGCCGCTTGATGTCGCTGGCGATGCCCGGGCGGGACGCCAGCACCTTGGCCAGCAGCGGCAGCAGCTTGGCGTCCTTGCGTTCGGTGGCCAGCGAGGTGTTGACGACGACGACGCCGGCGACCTGCCCGGCCCGCAGCTCGGCCAGCCGGAGCACCAGGGTGCCGCCCATCGACAGGCCCATTGCGAACACCGTCGCGCAGCGGGAGCGAACGTCGTCGAAGGCCCGCTCCAGCTCGGCGTACCAGTCGTCGAAGCCGGTGGAGTTCATCTGCTGCCAGGTGGTGCCGTGGCCGGGCAGCCGCGGCGCCACGACGGTCAGGCCGGCTCTGCCGAGATGCTCGGCCCAGGGGCGGATGGACTGGGTTGTGCCGGTGAAGCCGTGGCAGAGCACGACCCCCACCGGACCCCCGGGCAGGTCGATCGGCTCGGCCCCGGGCAGCAACTCCGGCACGGTGGTTCCTCTCGTTGCGCGGCGGTTCCACCATGGTGGCACGGCCCCGCCCACACCGGCAGGGATCGTTGCCGCCACCGTCCCAGCGGACATAGGCTCAGCCGACGGGAACGGCGACGGGAAGGCACCGGCAGTGGGCTACTGGATCCTCAAGATGATCCTGACGCCCGTGCTGCGGCTGTTCTTCCGCCCATGGGTCGAGGGGGCCGAGCACCTGCCCGCCGACGGCGCGGTCATCCTGGCCAGCAACCATCTGTCGTTCAGCGACTCGATCTTCCTGCCGCTCGTGGTCACCCGCCGCGTCACCTTCCTGGCCAAGGCCGACTACTTCACCGGCAAAGGGCTGAAGGGCAAGCTCACCAAGGGGTTCTTCCACGGCGTCGGCCAGGTCCCGGTGGATCGCAGCGGCGGCGCCGCCTCAGAAGCGGCGCTCGGCACCGCCGTCCGGATCCTGCGGGCCGGCAAGGTGCTCGGGCTCTACCCCGAGGGCACCCGCTCGCCGGACGGGCGGCTCTACCGCGGCAAGACCGGCGTGGCCCGGATGGCGCTGGAGGCCGGCGTGCCCGTCATCCCCGTCGCCATGATCAATACCGATGTCGTCCAGCCCACCGGCAAGAAGATCCCGCACATCGGACGGGTCGGCGTGCGGATCGGTAAGCCACTCGACTTCAGCCGCTACGCCGGCATGGAGGACGACCGCTTCGTCCTGCGCTCGATCACCGACGAGATCATGTACGAGCTGATGCTGCTGTCGGGCCAGGAGTACGTCGACACCTACGCGGCCAAGGCCAAGGCAGACCTCGCGAGCGCGCGCCTCGCCGCGACCGGGGCGCCCACCGCGGCCCTGGTCGGCGTGGCGGCCCCGCACGACGAGCGCCGCGCCAGCTGATCCGGCGCACCGACCCGCGCGCAACGCCGATGCGGCTCGACGCCGCGCTCTGGCGGGCCGTCGGGGCATTCCGGTTCGCCGCGTTGCTCTACGCGGTCGCTTCGGGGCTCGCGCACTCGGGCGGCTGGGCCCACCCCGGGGCCGGCGTCGCGGTCCTGGTCGCGATGGCCGGCTGGTCTGTCGTCGTCACCCTCGCCTACGCCGTCCCGGCCCGCCGGACCTGGCCGCTGCTCACCCTGGACCTGGGGCTCACCGTCGCGGCCCAGGTCGGCTCGCTCTGGGTGCTGAGCACCCACGCCGTGACGCGCGGCGACCCGACGCTGACCGTGTCGTGGGCGGCCGCCCCGGTGCTCGCCTGGGCGGTGCGCGGCGGCTGGCATGCGGGTGCGGCCGCGGCGACCGTCACCAGCGTCGGCGCGGTCGTCGAGCGTGGCGGTCTGTCGCAGGCGACCGTCAACAGCGTCGTGCTGCTGCTGCTCGCGGGCCTCGTCGTCGGCTACGTCGTCACCCTCGCCCGGCGGGCCGAGACGGCGTACGCCGAGGCCGTCCGGCTGCAGGCGGCGGTGGCCGAGCGGGAACGGCTGGCCCGGCAGGTGCACGATGGAGTGCTGCAGGCTCTCGCGCTGGTCAGCCGAAGCTGCACCGACCCGCAACTGGCCGCGCTGGCCGGTGACCAGGAACGCTCGCTGCGGCGGCTCGTCGCGGTCCCGGCGGCGCTGCCCGCGGGGGAGCTCGACCTGCGCGCCCTGCTCCCCGTGCGCGCTGGGGTCGAGCTGGCCACCCCGGCCGGGCCGGTCCTGCTGGCGGCCCGGACAGCGGCCGAGCTTGCCGACGCGGTGGCCGCCGCGGTCGACAACGCCCTGCGGCACGGCGGTTCGACGGCCTGGCTGCTCGTCGAGGACGAGCCGGCGGCGGTGACGGTGAGCGTCCGCGACGACGGTCCGGGCATCCCGGCCGGCCGCCTCGCGCAGGCGTCCCGGGACGGCCGGCTCGGCGTGGCCCAGTCGATCCGTGGCCGCGTGGAGGACCTCGGTGGCAGCGTGACGGTGACGAGCACGCCAGGGCAGGGGACGGAGGTGGAGCTGCGTGTCCCCAGGTGAACGCTTGCGCCTGGTGGTCGCCGACGACCATCCGATCTGGCGCGACGCGGTCGAGCGCGACCTCGCCGGGGCCGGCTTCGACGTCGTCGGCACGGCGGGAGACGGCGCCAAGGCGGTCCGCGTCTGCGCCGCCACCGTCCCGGACGTGCTCGTCTGCGACCTGCAGATGCCCGGCTTGTCCGGTGTCGAGGTCACCCGGGCCGTCGTGCCGCTCGGCGTCAAGGTCCTGGTCCTCTCGGCCAGCGGTGAGCAGGCCGACGTGCTGGAGGCGGTCAAGGCCGGCGCCACCGGCTATCTGCTGAAATCCTCGAGCACCGCCGAGCTGCTCGAGGCCGTACGCCGCACCACGGTCGGCGAGGCCGTCTTCACCAGTGGGCTGGCTGGGCTGGTGCTCGGGGAGTACCGCCGGACAGCGACCGACGCCCGGGCGCCCACCCTGACGGCGCGCGAGACCGAGGTGCTGCGCCTGGTCGCCAAGGGACTGACCGCCCGGCAGGTGGCCGAGCGGCTCGTCCTGTCGCACCGCACCGTGGAGAACCACGTGCAGAACACGCTGACCAAGCTGGCGTTGCACAACCGTTCGCAGCTGGTGCGCTACGCCCTGGAGCAGGGGCTCGCCGAGTAGGCGCTGCTAGCTGAAGCCGGCCGTCGGGTGCGGCAGGTACGGCGCCTCGAGGCTGGCCTTCTCCTCGGGCGTGAGCGTCACCCCGACCGCGGCCACGGCGTCCTCGAGATGGTGAGGTTTGGTGGCCCCGACGATCGGCGCGGTGACCACCGGGTTGGCCAGCACCCAGGCCAGGGCGATCTGCGCCCGTGGGATGCCTCGGGCCTCGGCGACCGCGCCGACCGCATCGACCACCGTGCGGTCGCTGTCGGCGTACGACGGCTGGCCGTAGAGGGTCTTGCCGAACGCATCGGAGCCAGACCTGGTGGTCGCGTCGTCCCAGGCGCGGGTGAGACGGCCGCGGGCGAGCGGGCTCCACGGGATCACCCCGACGCCTTCGTCGGCGCAGAGCGGCAGCATCTCGCGCTCCTCCTCGCGGTTGAGCAGGTTGTAGTGGTCCTGCATGCTCACGAAACGGGTCCAGCCCCGGGCGCCTGCGGTGTGCAGCGCCTTGCTGAATTGCCAGGCCCACATCGACGACGCCCCGAGGTAGCGCGCCTTGCCGGCCCGGACCACGTCGTGCAGCGCCTCGAGGGTCTCCTCGACCGGCGTCACCGGGTCCCACCGGTGGATCTGGTAGAGGTCCACGTAGTCGGTGCCGAGCCGGCGCAGGCTGTGGTCGATCTCGGTCATGATCGCCTTGCGGGACAGTCCGCCGCCGTTGGGGCCGGGCCGCATCCGGCCGTGCACCTTGGTGGCGATGACGACCTCGTCCCGGGTGGTGAAGTCGGCGAGCGCCCGGCCCAGGATCTGTTCGCTGGTCCCGTCGGAGTAGACGTTGGCGGTGTCGAAGAAGGTGATCCCGAGTTCGAGGGCGCGGGAGATGAACGGTCGGCTGGTTGCCTCGTCCAGGCTCCAGGCGTGCGAACCGCGGTCGGGCTCGCCGTAGCTCATGCACCCCAGGCAGATCCGCGAGACCTGCAGCCCGGTCGCGCCGAGGGTCGTGTAGTCCATGCCTGATACCTCCTGCTAGAGGGCTGCCCAGCCGCGGCTGCGCTCGACCGCGGCCGACCAGCGTCGGTGGCTACCATCCTCGCGGACGCCCGCCGCCGGCTCGAACCGGGCGGCCAGCTGCCAGGCGCCGGCCAGCTCGGTGGTGCTGGACCACACCCCGGTGCCGAGCCCGGCGAGGAACGCCGCCCCGAGCGCGGTCGTCTCGAGCACCTGCGGCCGCTGCACCGGCACACCGAGCTGATCGGCCTGCAGCTGGCAGAGCAGGTCGTTGGCGCTCGCGCCGCCGTCGACCTGCAGGCAGGGCAGCTCGCACCCCGCCTCGTTGGTCATCGCGTCGACGACGTCGCGCACCTCAAAGGCGATCGCGTCCAGGGTCGCCCGGGCCAGGTGCGCGCGGGTGGTGCCGCGGGTGATGCCCAGGATCGCGCCACGGGCGTCGGGGTCCCAGTGCGGCGCCCCGAGCCCGGTCAGCGCCGGCACGAACACCACCCCGCCGGCGTCCGGCACGCTGCGGGCCAGGTCCTCGACCTCCCGGGCGCTGCCGATCAGTTGCAGCCCATCGCGCAGCCACTCCACCGCCACGCCGGTCACGAAGACCGCCCCCTCCAGGGCGTAGGTCAGCGCGCCGTCGGGAGCCATCCAGGCGACCGTCGTCAGCAGCCGGCTGGACAGCACCGGTGTCGGCCCGGTGTTGACCAGTACGAACGACCCGGTGCCATAGGTGCACTTGCTCCGCCCGGTGTCGAAGCAACCCTGCCCGAACAGCGCAGCCTGCTGGTCGCCGGCGATCCCGGCGATCGGCAGGTCGAGGCCGAGGAACGCCGCCGGATCGGTCCGGCCGATCTCGCCGTACGACGGGACGACCTCCGGCAACGCAGCGCTCGGGACGCCGAACAGCTCGCACAGCTCATCGGACCAGCGGCCTTCGCGCAGGTCGAACAGCAGCGTCCGGCTGGCGTTGCTCGCGTCGGTCACATGTTTGGCGCCGCCGGTCAGCCGCGCGATCACGTAGGAGTCGACGGTGCCGACCGCGGTCCGCCCGGCCGTCACGCCCGCCCAGGTCAGCGGCTCGTGTTCGGCCAGCCAGGCCAGTTTGGTCGCGGTGAAGTACGGGTCGAGGCGCAACCCGGTCAGCTCGGCCACCCGCGGCTCGTGGCCGGCGTCGATGAGTCGCGCGCAGACCCCGGTCGTCCGGCGGTCCTGCCAGACGATCGCCCGGCGGGCTGACTGAAGGGTTCGGCGGTCCCAGAGCACCGCGGTCTCCCGCTGGTCGGTGACGCCGATCGCGGTCACCTGACAGCGGTCGCCTCGACCGTCGCCTCGACCGTCCAGGGCCTGCCGGCAGGCGCTGAGGACCGCGACCCAGATCTCCTCGGGCTCGTGCTCCACCCATCCCGGCCGCGGAAAGTGCTGCCCGAACTCCTGATAGCCACGGCTGACCACCCGCCCGAGCTCGTCGACGACCAATGCGGTCACCCCCGTGGTGCCGGCGTCGATCGCCAGGACGCTCATCCGCGCCCCGACCCGGCCGCCCGGATCGGCGTACGACGCACTGGTCCGGACCGTGGCTGCGGCGTGAAGGTCATGGCCCGGCATGCTAGGCGCGTGCCCAGGTACTTCTACGATCTTGAGTTCGGCGACACGACCGGCGAGATCTCGCTGCTCTCGATCGGGATCGTCTGCGAGGACGGTCGGGAGTACGCCGCTGTCTCCGCCGAGGTCGACCCCCTGTCGGTGCACCCCTGGGTGCGGGACAACGTCCTGCCGCAGCTGCCGCCGGCCTCCACCTGGAAGCCGCGTTCGGTGATTCGGGACGAGGTGCAGGCCTTTCTCGGCGACGA
>JAYTOZ010000180.1:0-4401 GCA_043747515.1 Frankiales bacterium
CAGCCGGGACAGGGCTTTCACCCGGCGCCAGAGCAGCAGCCCGACGAGGGCCAGGACGACCAGCGCGAGCAGTGCGATCGCGACGTCGAACAGGACAAAGAACACCGGCGGAGCTTAACCCGCTCGGTGTTCAGCTGACAGCGGCCCCGGCGAGGGCTGCGAGCAGATCGGTCTCGCCGAGCTGGAGCGCGAAGTCGAGCAGGTCGTCGTAGGACAGGACCGGGCCGCCCTTGTCCTCGAGCGCCTCGCCCGGCAACTCCCAGACCTGGGCCGGCACCCCGCCGGAGACGAGCAGCGAGACGACATGGTCGTCGGCGGGTTTGCGCACCTCGACGCCGCAGCTCTGGCACTCGAAGGCGTAGTAGGACAGCGGGGCGTGGGTGCAGACCATGAGCGCAACGTCCTCGGGGGTCAGCTCGACCTCGCCGCAGGTGGGGCAGGACGCCTTGATGGTGGTCATAGCGGGCCTCTCCGACAAGCCCCCTGCCGGGGCGACATAGAGCCCTTCGGCAGGGCTGGGGAACCTCTTGACACCCAAGCTCTCGGATGGCCCGCAGTGACTAGGCGTCGTACGCCGAGAGGGCGGCGCGGGCGTCCGCGCGGACCTGCTGGGCCAGCTCCGCCGGCGCCACGACGCGACCGGAGCCGCCGAGCCGCAGCGCGAGCCGGCGGACCCAGTCCGTGTCGTGGGTGCGCAAATGGGCGAGCAGCACCCCGTCCGGGGCCTGTTCGACCCGCTCGCAGGGGTGGTAGTCGGTGACCCAGTGCGCGCCCGGCTGCAGCGCGAGGGTGACCAGGGTGTCATCGGCGCCGGGCTGGAACAGTCCCTCTGACAGGTCCCGGGACGCCAGCTGGGCCGGGGGGTCGGCCGGCAGGTCGAGCACGGTCACCGCCAGCACCCGGTCGAGGCGGAACAGCCGCAGGCCCTCGGCCCGCCGGCACCACCCCTCCAGGTAGCTGCGCCCGTCGGCGACCACGAGGCGGATCGGGTCGACGTCGCGCTCGGTGGTCTCGTCGCGACCCGGCACGTGGTAGCGCAGGTGCAGCCGACGTCCACGGGCGAGCGCGTCGCGGACCGCCGGCAGCACCGCCTGCTCCCCCTCGAGCGCGACGCTGACCCGGCCGGCTGGCAGCGCGGCGGCGCCGGCGGCCTCCTCGACTTTGGCGAGAGCCCGCAGCACCGGCTCGGGTTCGACCAGTCCGGGCGTCTCGGCCAGCGTGCGCAGGGCAACGACCAGCGCGAGGGCCTCGTCGACGGTCAGTCGCAGTGGCCGCACCACGCCCTGCGGCTCGGACAGGGTGATCGTGTCGCCTTCGAACTCGATGTCGATCAGGTCGCCCGGGGAGTGCCCCGGCAGGCCGCACAGCCACAGCAGGTCGAGGTCCTTGCGCAGCCTGGCCTCGCTCACCCCGAAGTCGGCCGCCGCGGTCGCGAAGGCCACGCCCGGCCGGGCCAGCAGGTAGGGCACGAGCGCCAGCAGCCGCGGCAGCTCGCCGCTCACGAGGCCAACGCCCGGAGACGGCGTACGACGGCGTCCTTGGCCTCGGCCGGCGAGAGCACGACCGCGTCCGCGCCGAAGCCGGTCACCCGGTCGGCGAACCGCTCGGGGTCTGAGTAGCCGAGCTCGACGACGTCCCAGCCGTCGCCCGTCTCGACCAGCATGCCCTCCCGGCGCAGCTCCCAGCCGGCGCCGGCCCGCAACCGGACCCGTGCGGTGGTGCGGGGGGCGTCGGCGGCCATCCGGGCCACGAGGGCCCGCAGGTCGGTGCCCTCGGGCACGGTGACGGCCCCCGGCTCGCCGTACAGCGTGACGGGACCGACGATCCGCGACAGGCGGAAGACCCGGCCGGCGCCCCGGGCGGTGTCGTGGCCGACGAGATACCACCGGCCGCGCCAGGAGACGACGCCCCATGGCTCGACGCTGCGCGGCTCGGGCGCCGGGCGGCCGGCGGCGCGGTAGTCGAACCGGACGGCGCGGCCGTCGCGGACGGCGTTCCAGCAGGACTGGAACGCCGGTTCGCTGGCGCCGACCCGCGGTTCGAGGGCGCCCCGGTCGACCGGGGTCTCCACCCCCGCTGCCCGGAGCTTGAGCAGCGCGCTGCCGGTGGCGGCCGCGAGCGGAGCGGACTGCCACAGCCGGGCGGCCAGGCCCAGGGCGGCCGCCTCGTCGGGCTCCAGCGCGATCTCGGGCAGGGCGTAGTCGCGTTTGGCGATCCGGTAGCCCGGGTCCCCGTCGTAGGCGTTGCTGCCCGTCTCGAGCGGGACCCCGAGCTCGCGCAGCTCCTCCTTGTCGCGCTCGAACATCCGCCGGAAGGCCTCCTCGCCGGCGGGGGTGTCGTGCCCGTCGTAACCGGGGACGGCCTCGCGGATCTGCTGCACGGTCAGGTAGCGGCGGGTCGCGAGCAGGCAGATGACCAGGTTGAGCAGTCGCTCGGTCTTCCTGGCAGCCACGGCGGCGACGTTAGCCTGCCCGGGTGTACTCCAGCGGGCAGCGCCGGGCCGCGTCGTGATCCGCTGGCGGCGCGGGGTCGTCGTCGCGCTCGGCCGGTCCTGGGCCGGCTCGGTCGAGCTGTCCGTCGTCGTCGACGGCCAGCTGATGCCGGCCCTCGCGCACCCGGCGCTGGTCGGCGACCCGACAGTGGGCGACGTCGTCCTGCTCAACGTGGCAGCCCTCGACCTCGACCTCGGCACCGGCGGCTACGCGTTGGTCGTGGCGTTGCCCGAGCGGCTCCCCCCCGACCGGGCCGGGCCGGGGCACCTGGTCAAGGCCCGCTACACGCCGCTGCAGACCGTCGTGCTCGGCGCCGACGAGCAGGACTCCCCGCACCACGACCTGCTGGCCGGAGACGAGGTGCTGCCCGGCACGCCGGTGGTCGTCGCCGACCTGCACTCCTCGTTGCCGGCGGTGCTCGCCGGCCTGCTGGCGACGCGCGCCGCGACGCGGGTGGTCTATGTGATGACCGACGGGGGCGCGCTGCCGCTGTGGTTCTCGCGCACCGTGGCCGGCCTCGCGGGGGTGCTCGCAGGCACCGTGACCGTCGGCCAGGCCTTCGGCGGCGACGTGGAATGCGTCAGCTTGCACTCGGGGTTGCTGGCCGCGGTCCGAGTGCTGGGCGCCGAGGTCGTCGTCGTCACGCAGGGTCCGGGCAACCTTGGGACCGGAACCACCTGGGGTTTTTCTGGCGTCGCCGCCGGCGAGGCCATCAACGCGGCCGCCGCCGTCGGTGGTCGGCCGGTCGCGGTGCTGCGGATGTCACAGGCCGACCCCCGGCCACGGCACCGCGGGGTCAGCCATCACTCGGTCACGGCGTACACCCGGGTGGCGCTCGTCCCGGCCGACATCGTCGTCCCGCAGTCCTACGCCGATCTCGTGGATCCCGCGCCCTTCGCCCGGCACCGACTTGTCCAGGTCTGCGACGACGGGCTGCTGGACGCCTTGCGCCGCTCCCCGGTCAGCCTGTCCACGATGGGCCGCAGGCTGGAGGACGACCCGGTTGCCTTCCTCGCGGCCGCCGCCGCCGGCCGCCACGCCGCCGCCCTGCTGCCGCTCCCCCGTTGACCCGCCGCTGCCCGACTGGCCCCGCCCCCCGCCCAGGATGACCAACGGCCCGCTACCGGGTGATCCACGCAAGGCTGGGCGCGTCCGCAAAGCTCATCCGGGTGCCCGAGTTGCCGTGGATCACCCGGGGCTGGTGATCCCGAACCGGGGTGGCAGTGGCCGGGCCACGGTCGATTCAGCTGACGCCGAGCAGATCCACGATGAACACGAGCGTCTCGTTCGGGCCGATCGCTCCCCCGGCCCCGCGCGCGCCGTAGCCGAGGTGCGGGGGAATCGTCAGGCGGCGGCGTCCACCGACCTTCATGCCGGCGACTCCCTGGTCCCAGCCGCCGATCACCATGCCGGCGCCGAGCTGGAAGGTGAAGGGCTGACCCCGGTCCCAGGAGGCGTCGAACTGCTGCTTGCTGGACCAGCTGTGCCCGACGTACTGCATCGTGCAGGTCTTGCCGGCGACGGCCTCGGTGCCGTCGCCGACGGTGAGGTCGTCAAGCAGCAGCTCGCTCGGCGGGGGGCCGTCGGGAATCGTGACGTCGGGCTTGCTCATTGGGGCTCCGTCCAGCTCGGGACCGCTGTCAGCGGGGTCAGCGCCCGGCCGAACTGATTCGGCCGGCTACGCGGGGCGCAGCGTAATCGCCGTCGGTCACATCGAGGCGATGAGCTTGTCCACCCGGTCGTCCACGGCCCGGAACGGGTCCTTGCACAGCACGGTGCGTTGGGCCTGGTCGTTGAGCTTGAGATGGACCCAGTCGACGGTGAAGTCGCGGCGCTTCTCCTGGGCCCGGGCGATGAACTCGCCGCGCAGCTTGGCGCGCGTGGTCTGGGGCGGGACCGACTTGGCCTC
>JAYTOZ010000181.1:0-2135 GCA_043747515.1 Frankiales bacterium
GGCGAAGATGTCGCCGAGCCAGGCCAACCGCGGGTGCGCGAGGACCCCGGAGTTGCTGAAGTCGGCGGGGTCGATCCGGATGCCGGCCCGTCGTAGCGCTGCTGCCGAAGCGGGCAGGGTCCCACCGTTCGCCGCGATCGTCAGGCCGTTACAGGCCGCACCGACTGCCAACAGGGGCAGCCCGGGCAGCCGGCGGTTGCGCCAGACGATCAGGGCGGCAGCCGCGTAGGTGACCAGATGGGCCACGACCAGGACCGGGCGGGGCCAGGTGGTCAGGAAGTCGGTGATCAGCACCTGGATGGCGAGCGCGAGGTAGAGCAGCCCCCTCGACTGCAAACGCAGGTCGGCGAGCCGGCGCAGGTCGCCGCCGGTGAGGGCGACGCCGGCAAGGGCGATCAGGACGCACAGGCCCATCAACATGGTGGCGCTCCGGGAAGGTCGGACTCGTGGTTCACGGGGGCATCGGTCCCCGGTGGCAGCGCATGCTCAGCGATGGCGGCTCGGTGAGGAGGTGCGGCGGTGTGCAGCGGTGGTTGCCAGGCCCGCACCCAGTCGATCGTCTTCCCGCCCGGCATCGGGCGGCTGATGTGATATCCCTGCACGACGTCGCAACCGAGCGGCAGCAGCTCCTGCCAGGTCTGTGCGTTTTCCACCCCCTCTGCCGTCACCAGCAGCCCCAGGTTGTGGCCCAGCTCGATCGTCGAGCGGACGATGACCGGGCTGTCGTCGCCGGCCAACATGCCGAAGATGAAGCTCTTGTCGATCTTCAGCTCGTCGACGGCCAGTCGTTTGAGGTAGGCCAGCGAGGAGTAGCCGGTTCCGTAGTCGTCGACGGCGATCTTGACCCCGAGCGTCCGCAGCATCGCGAGCACCGTGACGGCCCGGGTCGGGTCCTTCATGATGGTGCTCTCGGTGACCTCCAGGGTCATCAGCGCAGCCGGGACCTGATGCGTGCGCAGGATCTGCTCGACCTGGGCGGGCAGGCTGAGGTCGGTGAGGTGGCGCACCGAGATGTTGACCGCGACATGCAGGCGCAGGCCCGCGTCGAGCCAGCGACGGAGCTGTTCGGCGGCCTGCGTCAGCACGACCAGGGTGAGCGGTCCGATCAGACCAGTCTGCTCGGCGATCGGGATGAAGTCGTCCGGGCTGAGCAGCCCGCGGACCGGGTGCTGCCAGCGGACGAGCGCCTCCATCCCGATCACCTGCCCGGACCGGGTTTCACACTTGGGTTGGTAGTGCAGCACGAGCTCGCCACGTTCGAGACCGTCCCGGAGCTCGGCCAGCAGGCCGAGGCGTTGGGGGGTGTGCTGGTCCCGGGCCGGCTCGTAGAAGCTCCAGCCGCCCCGCACCTCTTTCGCGGCGTACAACGCGACATCGGCGCGGGCCAGCAGGTCGTCGATGGTGACACCGTGCTCGGGCATGAGCGCGATCCCCATGCTGGCCTGGATGTCGACCCGGACCCCCGCCAGCGTGGTGGGCTCCTGCAGGACCCAGGACAACCGCTTGGCCAGCTGGGCCGCACTTTGCTGTAGGTCGCCGACGCCGTCGATGGCGGCGACGACCGCGAATTCGTCGCCACCCAGCCGGCTGATGAATGCCTGGTCCTGGCGGACCGAACCGTGCAGTCGCCGCGCCACATCGATCAGGAGCTCATCGCCGACGGAATGCCCGAGCGTGTCGTTGATCTCCTTGAAGTGGTCGAGATCGAGCATGATCAACACAACGCCGCCGCCGGTCCGTTCAGCATGAGTGACGGCGGCCTGCAGGTGGGCGCGCAGCAGCGCTCGGTTCGCCAGCCCGGTCAAAGAATCGTGCAGCGCGTCGTGCTCACGCTCCAGGGCCAGCATCGCGCTGCGTCGTACCGCCTCGATCGGCAACAGGACGACCAGGACGAGCACGGGTGAGAAGGCCAGGCCGACCAGCACCAGCGGCGCCAGGCACAGCAGCAGGCCTGAGGTGACCAACTCGAACCGGATGTCGTCGAGCAACTGCTGGTGGATCGGGACGCGGGTTGACAGGGCGATCGCGGTGCCGACGAGGCCGTGGTTGACGACGAGGAAGGCCACCCCCGCGCACACGATGCCGAGCAGGTGCCGGTGGGCGAACGCGGATGGTGAGGACGGCAGGTCCCCGGC
>JAYTOZ010000182.1:0-2921 GCA_043747515.1 Frankiales bacterium
CTCACCCGGGAGCCGGACGTCGACGGCCCTGGGCTTTGAGGGATCGCGCCGAAGGAACCCCTTCTTCTGCAGCATCGTGAGCTGGTGCGACACGCTCGACGTGCTGGTCAGCCCGACGGCCTCACCGATCTCGCGGACGGTCGGTGGATAGCCCCGACGCTCGACCGACTCGCGGATCACCTCGAGCACCTTGCGCTGGCGCGGCGTCAAGCCCGACTCGTCCGCTGGGCCGTCCGGCAGGTCCCGCACGTTGCTCCCGGCCCGTTCATTGCCTGCCACAACTGGCCTCCCACATCGGGTTTCAGGGCCGCTGGCCGGCCCGGTGATCGCCACGGACGGTAGCCCGCATCACCGACAGGATCAAACACCTGTTCGAACGTGTCGCGCTCTTGTCGGGGCGATGGTGTACAACTTCGCTCGGACGTTCGATCGAACCTTCGTTCGACATGGACACGAGGAGCAGACCATGCACTGGACCGAGACCACCCCGGTGACCCGCGGCGCGATCCCTGCCGCGAGCCACCCGTTCAGGGTCGCGCAGTTCAGCGGTGCGGTGCGGGTGACGCGCCGAGGCAGGCTGCTGCTGCTGACGTTGCTGGTCGGCCTGCTTGTCACCGCGTTCTCACTCGGCCGGGTGGGGAGTCAGGCCGCGACGACCGCGCGGGTCACACCGGTTCTGCAGCAGACGACGGTGCATGCCGGCGAGACGTTATGGGCCGTCGCACGCCGGATCGCCCCCGACAACGACCCCCGGGAGGTCGTCCAGCAGCTGCGTTCGCTCAACCACCTCGAGCGCGCGTCGTTGCAGGTGGGGCAGCAGTTGTTGCTTCCGCGCCGAGCCTGACCAAGGGCCGACTGAACCCAGGCGCCGCACCTGGGGCTGTCGTCGGCCGGGCTGTGGACAACTGGCGCAGTGCAGCGCCCGGAGGCCTTGGCGTACCTGCATGACCGACATCCAGGCCCTGCCGGCCGAGCTCGAGGCGGTTGCCGGCGTCACCCGGGCGGTGAGCTGCTCCAGCGGGAGCAGGGGCCCGCGTCGACTGCTGCCGCGGTCAGCGAGCTGGCGCTGTTGCAGCAGACCGGCGATGAGCTGGCACGGCAGGACCTGCTGCGCCGTTGGGGTCGTCGTTTGTTCCGCGGTGTCCGGGCGAGACCGACGTGATGCTCGGCGCGTTGGCGATCTGGCTCACCCAACCCGGCCTCGAGTGGTCGCCACAGCCGGCGGCGGGTCATCGCCCGACCAGGTCGAGGACATGCCGAAGCTGTCGGACCTGCCCACGAACCTGGTCCGGTGACGTCGCATCGATCGGTACGCCGAAGTGACGCCCCCCGGGGGGCGCCATGCTCTCGCTGCAACGCGCGAGGCCGCTGCCCGGCTGACGGCGCAACTGCGACACGCCGTAGGAACGAGTTGATCGCCTTGCCACAACCCGTGGCCGGGCCTACTGTCCTGGACACAACATCTGGTACTTACACCGGTGTAGTTTTCCACATGCTGTGGATGCGGTGGTCCACACCTGTGGAGAACCTGTGGCCGTCAAGGAGGTCGAGCGTGCGCTGTCCGTTCTGTCGGCACCCCGATTCCCGCGTGGTCGACAGCCGCGAGGTCGGCGCAGGTGACGCGATCCGCCGCCGCCGCTCTTGCCCCGGATGCAACCGGCGGTTCACGACCGTTGAGCAGACCGGTCTGGCGGTCGTCAAGCGCAGCGGTGTGACGGAGCCGTTCAGCCGGGCCAAGGTCATCAGTGGGGTCCGGAAGGCGTGTCAGGGGCGGCCGGTCGACGAAGACGCCCTGGCGCTGCTCGCCCAGCAGGTCGAGGAGGCCATCCGCGAGGCCGGGGCTGCCGAGGTGCCAGCGCACCAGGTTGGCCTGGCGATCCTCGCGCCGCTTCGCGACCTCGACGAGGTCGCCTACCTACGCTTTGCGTCGGTCTACCGCTCGTTCGAGTCGCTCACGGACTTCGAGGCCGAGATCACGGCGCTGCGCGCCAGCGCCCGCTGCGCCACCGACCCACGTGACTCGCCCAGCACCGCCGTACCGGATGCGCTCGTCCCGGCCGGCTGACCCCGGCTACCGCACCACCCGCACCCCGGAGACGCCGTACGACGTCGCCCGCCATGCAATGCCGTGCAGGCCACGGTTGTTGACCACAGCAGATGAGGAAGAGGACAGGCATGACGGAAACGGTGAACGGCGCGGCCGCCAAGCAGTCGCGGCGTGAGCAGCGGCTGACCATCGAGCGAGTCTGGACGACCGCCGGGCGGCACCCCTTCGAGGAGGTGAGCTGGCAGCGCCGCGACGTGGTCATGACCAATTGGCGGGACGGCTCGGTCAACTTCGAGCAACGGGGGGTGGAGTTCCCGGACTTCTGGTCGGTCAACGCCGCCAACATCGTCACCACCAAGTACTTCCGCGGCGCGGTCGGCCACGACAACCGCGAATGGTCGCTCAAGCAACTCATCAGCCGCGTCGTCGGCAAGTACGTCGCCGCCGGCGTCGACAACGACTACTTCGCCAGCCAGGCCGATGCTGAGGTCTTTGGGCACGAGTTGACGTGGATGTTGCTGCACCAGGTGTTCTCGTTCAACTCACCCGTCTGGTTCAACGTCGGGACCAGCGCCCCGCAGCAGGTCAGCGCCTGCTTCATCCTGGCCGTCGACGACACGATGGACTCGATCCTGAACTGGTACCGCGAGGAGGGCCTGATCTTCAAGGGCGGCTCCGGCGCCGGCCTCAACCTTTCACGGATCCGCTCCAGCAAGGAGCTGTTGTCCTCCGGTGGTACCGCGAGTGGGCCGGTCAGCTTCATGCGGGGCGCGGACGCCTCTGCCGGCACGATCAAGAGCGGCGGCGCGACCCGGCGGGCCGCCAAGATGGTCGTGCTCGACGTCGACCACCCCGACATCGAGGAGTTCATCGA
>JAYTOZ010000183.1:0-3502 GCA_043747515.1 Frankiales bacterium
AACGCCTCGTAGAGGTCGCGGCTGAACACCTCGCGGTAGGATCCGAAGTACGGCGCCTTGCCGCTCTGCAACGTGCCGGCCGAGACCGCCTGCCCCCACGGTGAAGCGAGTCCGGCCACGACCGCGCCAGGGAACGTCTTGTCCTCACTGGCCTTCACGACGTTGACGCTCAGGTAATAGGCCGTGCGCAACCGCGCGACCCGCTCGAAGGACAGGCCCGGCAGCGCCGAAGGTGGCCTGCGCAGGCCCTTGTCGTAGGCCCGCCAGCCCTGCTCGTAGTCGTGCCGCACCTTGCCCAGCGCGCGCGACAGCGACGCGCCGGCGGTCGCGACGGCTTGGCTCGCGGTGCGGCCGAAGCCGAGCGCGAGGGTGGCCTTGCCGTCGTCGAGAGCGAGCTCGGCGGTGCCGACGACGTTGCCGTTGGGGGCGTCGGCCCGCGGATCACTGAGCCGGTGCTCGCTGTCGAGCTGGGTCAGTCCGTCGCTCGGCGTACCGACGTAACCGTTGCTGCTGGACCGGAACGGCCGGTCGGCCCGCAATGCGAGCGAGGTGGGCACCGCGTAGTCACGGTGCGTCGCGGCGGTGAGCGTCGTCGGGTCGCTGGCGACGAGCGCACCGGTTGAGGCGTCGACGGTGGCACTGTCGGCGCCGGCGTTGTCCGGTCCCCCGCCGCCGTGGCCGCCGACGGTGGGATCCAGCCGGGTGTAGAGGTGCAGCCGCTCGGTCGGCACGGTGAGCCCACGCAACCGGGCGCCGACCAGCACGGTGTCCCGCGCCGGGTCGGTCAGGTAGGTCGTGACCAGCCGCCAGGCACCGCTACGGGCCGTCGTGGTGACAGTGCAGACCATGCCGGTCCGGTCGGCCGCCACGGTGTAGGACGCGTCGCGGGTCTGCAGGTCGGTGAACGTGCGCCCGTCGGTGACGACGAACTGCATCGTCTCGACGTTGGTGGTGTCGACCGTCGGCTCGTAGACGTCCGACAGCACGCCGTTTGCGACGGTGAACCACACTTTTGAGGTGGTCGTCCTGGCCGTACCCACGCAGTCCTTGCGGGCCAGGTCGAAGTGCGAGAGCGCACCCGGCGCACCGGCTGCCATCCCGGTAGGGACCGCAAGGGGGCGGTTCCGGGCCTGCGCGGGCGCCGCGCCGGTGACCCCGGCCGCAAGCAACGGAACTGCCGCCAGGAACGCGACCCGACGCAACCGGCGCCTGGGTGACTGGGTGCTGAACATGTTGCTCCTCGGGCTGATGAGCCTGCTGTGACGTCGGTCACTGCCGAAAGCTAGTTCCGTCCGCTTTGTCCCGTCAACCGTATCCATCCCACGACCCCGATCCCGCGCCCCGCCCTCTCTCGGCGATCTTGACGATCTGGTCGCCCCCATCGGCGTGTCGCCGACCACACCGTCAAGATCGGCCGGACCCCGAGGGCGAGGACTGCCGCAGACCCGCGGTGGGTCAGGTGAGGGTCTGCACGGTCAGGAATGCATTCAGCGCCACGATGACCGCGACCATGGCGGAGGCAGCGATCGTCGTGCTGCGCCGGTTCACCAGTTCGTGCATGACGTCGACCCGCCGGGTCAGCAGCACCAGCGGCACCAGCGCGAAGGGCAGCCCGAACGACAGCACCACCTGCGAGAGCACCAATGCCCTGGTGGGGTCGACCCCGATTGTGAGGACGATCAACGCCGGGGCCAGCGTCACCGCCCGTCGTACGAGCAGCGGGATGGAGCGGCGCACGAAGCCCTGCATGACCACCTGACCGGACAGCGTGCCGACGCCCGCGGAGGCGAAGCCCGACGCCAGCAGCGCCACGGCGAAGGCCAGGGCCGCACCGGAGTCCAGCTCCCGGGCCAGACCGGCGTGGATCGCCTGCAGATTGTTGCTGTCGGTGAGCCCGTGCCCGGCAAACAGCGCCGCCGCGACAACGAGCATCGCAACATTGACCAGCCCGGCCAGACCCATGGCCACCGTGATGTCGATGCGCTGATGACGCAGCAGATGCTGCCGCTCCAGGAGGTCCGCAGCCGGGACCCGCTCCTGGGTGAGTGCCGAATGCAGATAGATCGCGTGCGGCATGACGGTGGCGCCGAGGATGCCGGTGGCGAGCAGGACGCTGCCGGCACCGTTGAAGCTCGGCACGAGACCCGCCGCGGCGGGCCCGAGATCGATGTGCACGCGGAGCAGGTCGACTAAGAAGCCGAGCAGGATGACCGCGAACAGCCCGCCGATCACGAGCTCGAAGCGGCGGTAGCCCCGACGCTGCAACCCCAGCAGACCAAAGGCGACGGCCCCGGTCAGGACCCCCCCGACCACCAGCGGTAGACCGAACAGCAGCTGCAGCGCGATGGCGCCGCCGATCACCTCGGCCAGGTCGGTCGCCATGGCCACCAGCTCCGCCTGGACCCACAAGCCGATCGTCACCCGTCGCGGGAAGTGCTCCCGACACAGCTCGGCGAGGTTGGACCCGGTCGCCAGACCGGTCTTGGCCGAGAGGGTCTGCACGAGCATCGCCATGGCGTTGGCCACGACGATCACCCAGAGCAGCAGATAGCCGTACGTCGCACCGCCGGAGAAGTTGGTGGCGAAGTTGCCGGGGTCGACGTAGGCGATTGCGGCCACGAACGCGGGGCCGAGCAGCGGCAAGCCACCCCGCAGCCGTCCCTTTGCCCGCAACAGGGCAACGGGCGTTTGTGCGGTCACCGGCCCGATCGTCGCAGTCACACGACAATCCCGCCGGACCGTCCCGCTGCGGCGCGGCCGGCGCTCCACATGGTGCGAAAGCCGTGCGGGCGTGATGTGGCGTGCGCTGTCAAGCTCGCACCTGCCCTCACGCGGCGAGGCATCGACCCGTCGTCGCACGCTGTCCGTCGAAGGCCCCGGACCCCGGTCAGGAGCCGACCCGCCGCGATCGGGGAGGTTCCTGGCCGGTTCCGGCATGCCGGAACCGGCGCGGCGCCCGGGCGCGACCACGCCCGCCCACCGAGAACCGGTAGGCGGGCGGGCAATGCGCTCAGCCCTTGAGGTCGGCGAGGTCGACGTCGAGGGCACAGCAGACGCCGAGCGTCGCCGCCTCGATGTCCTGCTCGCTTCCTTCGGCAACCGCGCGGAGCAGGGCATAGGTGACCTCGGCGAGCGGCGCCATGATGACGCCGGCGACCGCGGCAAACCCTTCCCGGTCGAGGAAAGCGAACCCGGCGGAAGCAGCGGCCACCTGTGGCACGACGACGGCAGCCGTCGCCGCGGCGCCGCCGGCACCGAGCCCCTGCAGGGCCGCGTCCAGGCTGCCCATGGCGCCCTTCCACACGACCTGCGGATCCTCCGACGTGAGCCACTCGGGTGGCGGCGGCGCGTCGTCCCCGACACCCGCCGGGGGTGTGCCGGACGGGCTCATCGGGCGGCGACGCCGGCGTCGACCTGGGCGTCCGCGCCGGCGGTCTGCGCAGGGATCTGCGCGATCCGCTGGTCCCGACGCAGGTCCAGGGCATCGCCCTTGAGCTGCGCG
>JAYTOZ010000184.1:0-6128 GCA_043747515.1 Frankiales bacterium
GCTCCCCAGCGCTCGTAGTCCAGCGGGTTGCCGCGCTGGAAGATCATCCCATTGATGCTGCTGGACCCGCCCAGGACTTTGCCGCGCGCGTGGTAAATCCGGCGGCCACCCATCAGGGGCTCGGGCTCGGAGGAGTACTTCCAGTCGTAGAAACGACTGCCGATCGGGTAGGTCAGGGCGGCGGGCATGTGAATGAACACGTCCCATTTCCAGTCGCGCCGGCCGGCCTCCAGGACCAGGACATCGTGGTCCGGGTCCTCGCTGAGACGGTTCGCGAGCACACAGCCGGCGGATCCTCCACCGACGATGATGTAGTCGTAGCGCTCCCGGGTCACGGTCCAAGCCTTTCTATCGTCGGTGCGGTGCGGTGCGGTGCGGTGCGGTGCGGTGCGGTGCGGTGCGGTGCGGTGCGTCGGGTCTGCTCAGCACTCGATGAGATTGACGGCGAGGCCACCTCGTGAGGTCTCTTTGTACTTCGCCTTCATGTCCGCGCCGGTGTCGCGCATCGTGCGGATCACCTTGTCCAGCGAGACGTGGTGCTCCCCATCGCCGCGCAGGGCCATCCTGGCAGCGGTGACGGCTTGGATGGCGGCGACCGCGTTGCGCTCGATGCACGGAATCTGCACCAGCCCGCCGATCGGGTCGCAGGTCAGTCCCAGGTGGTGCTCCATGCCGATCTCGGCGGCGTTCTCGACCTGTTCCGGAGTGCCTCCCATGACCGCGCACAGGCCGGCGGCGGCCATCGAGCAGGCCGAGCCGACCTCCCCCTGGCAGCCGACCTCGGCGCCGGAGATCGAGGCGTTCTCCTTGAACAGGATCCCGACGGCGGTCGCGGTGAGTAAAAAGCGCACGATTCCTTCCTCGTCGGCCCCTGGCACGAAGCGGTCGTAGTAGAGCAACACCGCCGGGACGATGCCGGCGGCGCCGTTGGTCGGGGCTGTGACGACCCGGCCGCCGGCGGCGTTCTCCTCGTTGACCGCAAGGGCAAACAGCGTGATCCAGTCCAGTACCCGCAGCGGGTCCGTCGCGTAGGGCTCGTCGTGCAGCTGCTGGCGCAGCTGGCCAGCCCGACGGCGCACCTGCAGGCCGCCGGGGAGCATCCCCTCACGCTCGCAGCCCTGCCGGACGCAGTCCTGCATCACCTGCCAAATGTGGAGCAGCCCGCCCCGGACCTCCGCCTCGGTGCGCCAGACGAGTTCGTTGGCCAGCACGAGGTCGCTGATCGACAGCCCGGTCGTGCGGGTGTGGGCCAACAGCTCGACGGCGCTGCGGAACGGGTAGGGCTGGGGAGTGCTGTCAATGACCACCCGGTCGGCCCCGATCGCGTCCTCGTCGATGACGAAACCACCGCCGACCGAGTAGTAGGTGCGCTCGCCCAGGATCTCCCCAGCGTGCCCGTAGGCCGTCAGCCGCATGCCGTTGGGGTGAGCCGGCAGGCTCTGTCGGCGGTTGAGCACGACGTCGTCCCGGTCGCAGAAGGCGAGCTCGTGCCGGCCGAGCACGGCGAGCCGGCCCGCGGCGCGTACCGCCGCCACGGCCAACGGACCCAGGGTCGGGTCCACCTCCTCCGGCACCTCGCCGAGCAGGCCCAGCACGATGGCGGCCCGGCTCCCGTGCCCGTGGCCCGTGGCGCCGAGCGCGCCGAACAACTCGGCCCGCACGCGGGTGGTCACCTCGAGGCGGCCGCAGTCCTCGAGCCAGTGGGCGAAGCGACCGGCCGCGCGCATCGGCCCAACGGTGTGCGAGCTCGACGGGCCGATGCCGATCGAGAACAGGTCGAAGGCGCTGATGGGCACGAGGAGCTCCGAGCGTCGGGGGAGGGGTACGCCGGGATCAGGAGGCGGGCGGTGCTGCGGTGAGGGCGGCGTGCTGCCTGCGCAGGATGCGGCGCCAACGGGCGAACGCGCCGCCGGCGTCCAACCCGAGGACGGCGACCAGCCGGCCGTCCCGCTCGTAGGTCGCCACGAACGCCCGGCTGTCGGTACTGCCCTCGACCACGGTCACCACATCGCCGGGCCGGTGGCAGCCGGCGAGCTGCAGCTGCCGGCCGTACTGCTCGGACCAGAAGTACGGCACGGCTGTGTACGCCGGGGCCGCACCGCCGCTGAGCAGGGTCGCCACGGCGGTCGCCGGTTGCTGCAGGGCGTGCGTCCAGTGCTCGATGCGTCGGTGCCGGCCCAGCGCCGGGTCGTAGGAGCTGGCGCAGTCGCCGACGGCCACGATCCCAGGAATGTTCGTCGCGCACGAGGCGTCGGTGACGACCCCGCCGTCAAGCTCCACGCCGCTGCCGGCCAGCCACTCGACGTTGGGTTGGGCGCCGACGCCGACGACGACGACGTCGGCCGGGAGCGACCTGCCGTCGGCCAACTCGACTGCCGTCACGCGATCCTCGCCGACCAGCCGGGCGACGTCGGTGCCGGTCAGCAGGCGGACGCCGTGGTCGGCGTGCAGACCGGCGCAGACGGCGCCGAGTTGCGCTCCGAGCGGACCGGCCAGGGGGGTCCCGAGCGCCTCGACGACCGTGACGGACAGCCCGAGCGACCGGGCGGTGGAGGCGACCTCGGCACCGATGAAGCCACCGCCCACCACGACCAGCGAGCCGGCCTGGGCCAGGTCGTCGCGCAGAGCCACCGCATCGTCCACCGTCCGCAGCGTGTGCACCCCCCGCAGGGGGGTGGACACCGGCAGGGTGCGGGCGCGGGCGCCGGTTGCGAGCACGACGCCGTCGGCGGCCAGCTCGGTGCCGTCGGCCAGGTCGACGGTCCGCTCGGCGGGCCGCAGTGCAACTGCTGGTGACCCCAGTCGCCAGCTGAACTCCAGCGCGTCGTCGTCGGGGGAGAGCAGGTCAAGGTCTGCGCGGGTGGCCGACCCGGTGAGGAAGGCCTTGGACAACGGGGGCCGGTCGTAGGGCAGGTGCGGCTCGGCGCCGACGAGCACCAGCCGGCCGGCGTAGCCCTGCTTGCGCAGGGCGCGGGCAGCGGACACGCCGGCGAGCGATGCCCCGACAACGACCACCCGGCGCATCACGTCGCCGCCGACGGCACCAGGAAAATTATGTCGTCCTGCACGATGACCCCGTGGGTGCGCAGCGCGACCTTCGCCGGCGGCCCCGACGGCTTGCCGGTCCGCAGGTCGAAGGTCGAGGCGTGCAACGGGCACTCGACGAAGCAGCCCTCGAGGTAGCCGTCGGTCAAGCTGGCGTCCTGGTGGGTGCAGGTGTCGTCGACGGCGTAGAGCTGGCCTCCGGTGCGAAAGACCGCGACCGGCACGTCGGCCTGGATGCGGACCGCCCCACCCTCGGCGAGGGCATCGGCACGGCACACGGGGATCATGGGGCTCCCTGACGCTGCAATGTTGCGTAGAGCACAACTACTGTGCCATGCGCAACAGCCTGCCCGCTCCGACAAGGCGCCGTCAAGAGGGTGCGGCGGCGGCGTCGCCTAGCCTGCTGGCATGACCAGCACGCTGAGCGGGCCGGCGGGCCGGCGTGGGCCCACTGCCCTCGTGCAGTCGGTCGACCGCGCCATCACCGTGCTGGAGATCCTTGCCAAGCGTGGGGTTGCCGGTGTCACCGAGATTGCGCTCGAGCTTGGCGTGCACAAGTCGACCGCGTCGCGGCTGGTGGCGGTGCTGGAGGGCCGCGGCCTGGTCGAGCAGCTCGCCGACCGTGGGAAGTACCGCCTCGGTTTCGGCATCGTGCGGCTGGCCGGCGCCCTCACCATCCAGCGCGACCTGGCCCACGAGAGCCGGAAGGCCTGCGAGGCGCTGGCGGCTGATGTCGGCGAGACGGTCAACGTCGCGATCCTGGACGGTAACCGGGTCATCAACATCAGCGAGGTACGCGGCCCGGCCGCCATCGCCATGCACAACTGGGTCGGCCAGAGCACGCCGCCGCACGCCACCTCCAGCGGCAAGGTGCTGCTGGCGTTGGCCGGACCGGCCGACCTGCGCGACCTGTTGGGGACCACCTTGCAGCGCTACACCGACAACACGGTGGTCGACGTCGAGGTGCTCGAGCGCGAGCTCGACAAGGTGCGGTCCCAGGGCTGGGCCGCGACCGAGCAGGAGTACGAGGTCGGCCTGAACGCCGTGGCCGCGCCTGTGCGCGACCACGAGGACGCTGTCGTCGCCGCCGTGAGCGTCTCCGGACCGTCCTACCGGCTGACCAGCGAGGCCCTGCCGGCGGTGGCTGAGCGGGTCGTGGCTGCTGCCCGCGAGCTCAGCCGCCGGCTCGGCCACCTGGCCTGAGCGGCCTGCTACCCGCGGTAGATCACGTAGGACTTGCGCAGCGTCTCGTGGACGGTCCAAACCCCGCACCAGCCGATCGGAAAGATCGCGCTGGTGCCGGCGCCGACCTCGACGGCGTCTTCGCCATCACGCTGCACGGTCATCCGGCCGGACAACACGTGGATCGCCTCGCCGCGCTCGAGGAACTCCCAGCGGGAGACCCCCGCCTCGCACTCCCAGGTCCCGGCAAGGATGCGCTCGTCGTCACTGGTGAACGCGACCCGGCTGCGGGTCGTGACCTCGCCCTCGGCTACCGCCGTGGGAGGTGCGAGGGGCTTGGCCGTGAGCTCAGCGTCGGACAGGTCGCCGGGGCGGAACGTGATGGTCACCGACGGAGCCTTGCAGGGTGTCGTGCAGAGAGCAACAAGGTGCGTCTGTTGCAACAACGTCGAGGAACGGTCCTGACCTGCTGACGCCCCCACAACCTCCGAGCTCGACCCCGAGGTGGCCGCCGCGCTGGGCCTCGAGCTGGGCCGCCAGCAGAACATCCCTGGAGATGATCGCGTCGGAGAACTTCGCGCCGCTGGCCGTGATGCAGGCGCGGGACTCTGAGCTTCACCGAGAACAACGCCGAGGGCTCACCGGGCCGCTCCTACGGCGGCCTTCGAGCACGTCGACGTCATCGAGCAGCTCGCGATCGACCGGGTGACCGTGCTGTTCGGCGCCACCGCGTCCTGGCCGAACGGTTGCTCGACCCGGGCCGCCCGGTCACCTCGGGGTTGCGGATCGGCACCCCGGCGCTGACCGCCCACGGTTCGGGCGTGCGGACCTTGCCGAGGGCGCGAAGGTCACCGCCGCCGCGCCGAGGCTTGAGTTGGACCTGCAGAGCGATGGCCCCGAGCGCCTGGGTACTGGCGCTGGCAGACCGCTACGAGCTCGAGGACTCGCCACAGCCTCTCCTTGTTGACGCATTCCTTCTTGACAGTGCCGCAGCAGCCCGCCACGCTGACTGTTGCTCCTTGAACATCATGTTGCGTAAGACACAACAAGACTCTGGAGGACGTGTGGCGAAGGCCCGCGTGGTCATCATCGGCGCCGGCATCGTGGGCTGCTCGCTGGCCGACGAGCTCACCCAGCGGGGTTGGACCGACGTCACCGTGGTGGAGCAGGGCCCACTGTTCGCGGCCGGCGGCTCGAGTTCGCACGCCCCCGGTCTGGTCTTCCAGACCAACAGCTCCAAGACCATGACCGAGTTCGCGCGGTACACCGTCGAGAAGTTCTGCGGCCTGGACCTCGACGGGCAGCGCTGCTTCAACCAGGTTGGCGGCCTTGAGGTTGCCACCACTTCCGAGCGGCTGGCCGACCTGCAGCGCAAGCACGGCTGGGCCACGTCCTGGGGCGTACCGGCCCGCCTGGTCGACACCGCCGAATGCCTCGCGCTGCATCCGCTGCTGGACCAGGCAACGGTCCTCGGCGGCCTGCACGTCGCGACCGACGGCTTGGCGAGCGCGCTGCGCTCGGGGGAAGCCCAGGCACGCCGTGCGATCGCGCGTGGCGCGCGCTTCCTACCGCGCCACACCGTCCTGGACGTGTCCTCCACCGGCGGTCGGGTCACTGGTGTGGAGACCAGCCAGGGCCTGGTGCCGGCCGACGTCGTCGTCTCCGCCTGCGGCTTCTGGGGCCCTCGCGTCGGACAGTTTGTCGGGCTGAGCGTGCCGCTGCTGCCGATGGCCCACCAGTACGCCCGCACCGGGCAGGTCCCGGGGCTGGTCGACGACGGCGTGACCGACGCCCGCCTGCCGATCCTGCGCCACCAGGACGCCGACCTGTACTACCGCGAGCACGGCGACCGGCTGGGCATCGGTTACTACGGGCACCGGCCGATGCCGGTCGACGTCGAG
>JAYTOZ010000185.1:0-5532 GCA_043747515.1 Frankiales bacterium
GTGCAGGTCATCGCTGATCAGCACGGCGCGGTCTGGGCACCGGGGGTCCGGGACTGCTCGGTGCAGCGCCGCAACCAAAAGCTCATCGAGGAATCGAGCTCGCCGGTGCTGACGGTGGAGCAGGACGCTGGGCTGCGGGTCGCCGCCGTCGCGCTCGTCAGGGCCGCTGGCTACGTCGGCGCCGGCACCGTGGAGTTCCTCTACCAGCCGACCGAGCAGCTGTTCACCTTCCTGGAGGTCAACACCCGGCTGCAGGTCGAGCATCCGGTGACCGAGGCGACCACCGGGCTCGACATCGTCAAGTTGCAGCTGCACGTCGCCGACGGTGGGCACCTCGTCGGCGATCCGCCGCGCGAGTTCGGGCACGCCGTGGAGGCCCGGCTCAACGCCGAGGACGCCGAGCAGGACTTCGCGCCTGCGCCGGGCGCGGTCGAGCTGCTGCACCTGCCATCCGGTCCCGGCGTGCGGGTCGACACCGGCATCGCTGTCGGCGATGTCATCCCGCCCGACTACGACTCGATGGTCGCCAAGATCATCGCTTGGGGACATGACCGGCCCGAGGCGCTGGCCCGGCTGCGTTGCGCGCTGCGCGAGACCACCGTGGTCCTGCGTGGCGGCACCACCACCAAGTCGTTCCTGCTCGAGCTGCTGGACCGACCGGAGGTGGTCGCCGGCACCGCCGACACCGGCTGGCTGGACCGGGTCGGCGTCGACGCCGGTGTTCGCGACACCGAGCCGGCCCGGCACGCCGACGTCGCCTTCGTCCAGGTCGCCATCGATGTGTACGACGCGGAAGAGGCGACCGAGCGGGCCGCGTTCCTCGCCTCGGCCCGCGGCGGTCGGCCTCGCGCCAGCCACGAGGTCGGGCGCACGATCGAGCTCGGTTACCGCGGGCAGGTCTACCGACTGGCCGTCGCCAAGGTCAGCGTCGACCGTTACCGGGTGGAGCTTGACGGCGTCGCGGTCGACGTCGACGTCGACCGGCTCAGCGAGCTGGAGAGCCGGCTCACCGTCGGGGGTGAACGCTTCCACATCGTGGCCGTCCGCGGGCCGACGTCCCATCTGGTCGAGGTCGACGGGACGTCCCACCGGATCGTTCGGGACGAGGCGGGCGTGGTTCGCGCCCCGGCGCCGGCTGTCGTCGTCGCCGTCCGGGTCGCCGTCGGGCAGGACGTCGAGGCGGGCCAGACCGTCGCGGTGCTCGAGAGCATGAAGATGGAGACCCCCGTGCGTGCGCCGTACGCGGGTCGGATCCGCGAGGTCCTGGTAGCGGTCAACTCCCAGGTCGATGCGGGCGCCGCCCTGCTGCGCCTGGACCGGGTGAGCGACGACGTCGAGGTCGCCGCCAGTCCCCGGGTCGCCTTCGGGCCGGCGCTGGGCACGCAGGCCGGTGATGCCCGCAACACGGCGCTGGCCCTGCTCGGGGCGCTTCGGGCGCTAATCACCGGCTACGACGTCAGCGCAGAGCGGGGCCGCAAGCTGGTCGCGGGCTACGGCGGGGCGCGCAGTGAGCTGCCGGCCGACGACCTGGAACTGCTGCACGGCGAGTTAGCGGTGCTCACGACGTTCGCCGATCTGTGCGAGCTCTCGCGCAATCGCCCGACGAGCGCCGAGGAGGTTGGTGACGAACAGGTCCACAGCCCCAGGGAGTACTTCCACTCCTACCTGCACTCCCTGGACCTGGAGCGGGAGGCGCTGCCCGAGGGTTTCCGGGCCCGGCTGGCCCGGGTGCTCCTGCACTACGGCGTCAGCGATCTCGAACCGGGCCCCCCGCTCGAGGAAGCCGTCTACCGGATCTTCCTGGCGCAGCAACGCGCGGTGAGCCAGCTGCCGGCTGTCACCGCGCTGCTCGACCGGTGGTTGACCGCGGGCGAGCTGCCGACCGGGCCCTCCCGGATCGATGTCGGGGAGGTCCTGGACCGCCTTGTGGTCGCGACCCAGCTGCGTTACCCGGCGGTCGGGGACCTCGCCCGCGCTGTCCGGTTCCGCTTCTTCGAGCAACCACTCGTGACGCAGGCCCGGCAGGCCGTCTTCGACGAGGCCGAGCGACTGCTCGACGAGTTGTCCGGGCGCGTCGACACCCCAACGCAGGTGACGAGAATTGACGCGCTGGTCGCGAGCCCGGAGCCGTTGATCCGGCTGCTCGCCCAGCGGTTCGGATCCGCCGGCGCCGAACCCGAACCGATCCTGGAGGTGCTGACCCGCCGCTACTACCGCCGGCGCAACCTCGAGCATGTCCGGTCCTGGCGCCTCGACGGAAACCCCTGTGTCACAGGTGATTACGAGTTGAGCGGCAAGCAGCTGCACCTGGTCGCGCTGATGACCGACATGGCCGGACTGACGCCGGCCCTGAGTTCGCTGGCCGCCTTGGCGCGGGAGGTGGCAGACCCGCCCAACCTGGTCGTCGACCTCTACCTGTCCTGGCCGGATCGGCCCACCGACACCGACTCGATGGCTGCGCAGCTGCGCGAGCAGCTCGAGGCGGTGCCGCCGCTGTGCATCGGCCGTCGGGTGACGGTGACCGTCTGCACCCCCCTCGGCGACGTCGAGCACCTGACCTTCCGGCCGGCGACCGATGGTCTTGTTGAGGAGCGGGTCATCCGGGGCATGCATCCGCTGACCGGTCAGCGGCTGGATCTGTGGCGGCTGAAGAACTTCGACGGGGTGCGGCTGGCCTGCGCCGAAGACACGTACCTGTTCCACCTGGTGGCCAAGGAGAACCCCGCCGACGAGCGCCTCATCGCGATGGCGGAGGTGCGGGACGTGACGCCGCTGCGGGACGCCGCCGGCGACATCATCGGCTTCCCGACCCTGGAGCGGTTGCTCGCGGCCTGCCTCGACGGCATCCGGCGGGCGCAGTCACAGCGCGGCGCGAGCCGGCGACTGGACCACAACCGCATCTTCCTCTACGCCTGGCCGTCGATCGAGCTTCCGCTGTCGGAGATCGCGAGCTTCGTGCGGACGACCGCCGCGCTGACCGTCGGCGCTGGCCTGGACGAGATCGTGCTGCTCTCCCGGCTGCAGGAAGAACCGGGCGTCCCACCCCGCGACGTTGCCCTGCGTTTCTCCTACCGGCCCGGCGCTGGGGTGGGCATGACGGTGACCGACCGGCCCACCGAGCCGTTGCGTCCGCTGGATGAGTACACCCAGAAGGTGCTGCGTTCGCGGGCCCGCGGCGCCATCTACCCGTACGAACTCATGCCTCTGCTCGCGGGCAAGGGCGGCACGTTCGTCGAGTACGACCTTGACGGGCGGGGTCGACTGGCACCGGTCGACCGGCCGCCCGGGCGTAACCGGGCGGGCATCGTGGCCGGTGTCGTGACGACCCCGACCGCGCGCTACCCCGAGGGCATGACGAGGGTGGCGCTGTTCGGGGACCCGACCAAGGCCCTCGGCACCGTCGCCGAGCCGGAGTGCGCGCTGATCGTCGCCGCCCTCGATCTCGCCGAGCAGACGGGTGTGCCGGTCGAGTGGTTCGCGCTGTCCTCCGGAGCCCGGATCTCGATGGACAGCGGCACCGAGAACATGGACTGGGTGGCGCGCGCGCTGCGCCGGATCATCACGTTCACCCAGGCAGGCGGCGAGGTCAACGTCGTCGTGGCCGGCATCAACGTCGGCGCGCAGCCGTACTGGAACGCCGAAGCGACCATGCTGCTGCACACCAAAGGGATCCTGGTGATGACACCGGACAGCGCGATGGTGCTCACCGGCAAGCACTCGTTGGACTACTCCGGTGGGGTGTCCGCCGAGGACAACTTCGGCATCGGCGGCTACGACCGGGTGATGGGACCGAATGGGCAGGCGCAGTACTGGGCGGCCAATCTGACCGCTGCCTGCGACGTGCTGTTCGCCCACTACGAGCACACCTACACCGCCCCGGGCGAGCGGTGGGCCCGGGTGGCCGACACCACCGATCCCAGCGATCGCGACATCCGGGCGTTCCCGCACAGCCATCCGTCGAGCGAGTTCACCACGGTCGGGGACATCTTCTCGGCCGTCACCAACCCCGAACGAAAAAAGCCGTTCGACATCCGCACCGTCATGCGCGCCGTCGTGGACCAGGACCACGCGGTGCTCGAACGGTGGGCCGGCATGGCCGACGCCGAGACGACGGTCGTGTACGACGCGCACCTGGCCGGCCATCCCGTCACAGTCATCGGGATTGAGTCCCGGCCGATGCAGCGCCGCGGCAGCTTTCCGGCCGACGGCCCGGACCAGTGGACCGCCGGCACGTTGTTCCCGCGCTCGTCGAAAAAGACCGCGCGGGCCATCAACGCCAGCAGCGGCAACCGGCCGCTGATCGTGTTGGCCAATCTCTCGGGGTTCGATGGCTCACCGGAGTCGCTACGCAACATGCAACTGGAGTACGGCGCGGAGATCGGCCGGGCGATGGTCAACTTCGACGGGCCGATCGTGTTCTGTGTCATCTCGCGTTATCACGGTGGCGCCTTCGTGGTGTTCTCCGGAGTCCTCAACGACAACATGGAGGTGCTCGCTGTCGAGGGGTCCTTTGCCTCGGTGATCGGCGGGGCACCGGCGGCCGCGGTGGTGTTCTCCGGCGAGGTCAACAAGCGCACCGACGCCGACCCCCGCGTCCAGCAGCTCGACGCCGCACTGCGGGCCGCGCAGGAGGTCGAGCAGGTGCACCTGCGCGGCGCGCTCGCCGATCTGCGCGCCACCGTCCGCTCGGAGAAGCTCGGCGAGGTCGCGGCCGAGTTCGAGCGGGTGCACAACATCGAGCGGGCGCTCGCCGTCGGCTCGGTGCACGCGATCATCCCGGCGGCGCAGCTGCGGCCGGACCTGATCCACGCCGTGGAGCGGGGGATGCAGCGCGCCGCACCGGCGTAGAGGTGCCCCGTCGTACGCCTTGGAAAGGATGCGCATGCAAGCCTTTGTGCTCAATCGGCACGGCCGGATGGTGTTCCCCTCCAACATCATGCCGGAGCTCGACTTCTCGACCTTGGACAGCCTGGACCAGCTCGACCGGGTGATCCGCCGAGATTTCGAGATGAAAGCCCCGACCGGGACCGACATCCTGCAGCGGGTCGAGCAGGGTGGCTATGACAGCCGGTACGCCCTCATGCGCGACCTCGCCCTCAACCTGTTCTGGGCCAACCGCTTCGCCATGACGATGTACGACAAGCGGCCGACGCGATGGGCCGACGTGCCCCGGACTCGCTCCGACGTCTACCTGCCGGTGCTCACCCCTTGGGTCGATGGCGACACCAAGGTGGCCGCGGTGCAGGTGGCCTACCGGGCGCTACCCGCGCAGTGGGACCCGGTGGTCGAGGACCGCATCTTCACGGTGCTCTTCGACGTCTTCGGCCATCGCAAGCATCACGCGACGACGTTGCCCGCCGTCAAGCCGACGGTCGCCGAGTGTCTGGCCGAGCCCACCAACCTGACCTTCCGGCTGCCCAGCTACGACCCCGACTATCCCGTCTACGACTACACCGAGATCGTCGACTGTGATGAGGATGTACCGGAACTCGAGGCGCTGCATCGCTGGGCGATGGTGCTGCACAACCAGTA
>JAYTOZ010000186.1:0-5579 GCA_043747515.1 Frankiales bacterium
CTTCACACCATCGAGACATGAACTCAGCTCGCCCGGGGTCGCTGCCCCTCCCGCTGCGTTGCCAGGTGCCGGGTGCCACAACCGGGAACAACTACTCCGCGGACGTATCCCTGGACGAGCAGGACGAGAGCAACGAGCCCGCTGGTGCCTCGAGCTCGGCGGGTCGATGCGGTTGCCCTCAGTGTCAAGGTAGACGCGCGGACGCGGCGCGGCTGAGGGTCGGCGCCGTCAGGCGCCCAACCCCCCCGGTGGCGCGGCCGGTTCGTCGACTGTGCGCACCTGGCGTTGTGGCACGCCGATCTCGATGCCTGAGGTGTTGAACGCGGCGATCAGCCGCTCGCGGACCTCGCGGGCCACCGTCCACTGCTCGAGCGGCGCCGTCTTGAGCACCAGCCTCAGCAGCAGGCCGTCGGCGCCGATGTGCTCGAGCCCCCAGACCTCCGGCTGCTCGAGCACCTTGCCGGTCCAGTCGGGGTCCTGCCAGAGACCCTCGGCGGTCGACAGGGCCACGGAACGCACCAGCGCGATGTCGGTGTCGAGGGCCAGCGGCACATCGAGCAGCACGCGGGCCCAGCCCTGACTCTTGTTGCCCACCCGGTCGATCTCGCCGTTGCGAATGTGCCAGACCGTGCCTTCGACGTCGCGCAGCCGGGTGGTCCGCAGCCCGACGGCCTCCACCGTGCCGATGGCTGGCCCGGCGTCGATGACGTCGCCCACGCCGTACTGGTCCTCGAAAATCATAAAGATTCCGGTCAGGAAGTCTTTGATGAGGTTCTGCGCGCCGAAAGCGACTGCGACGCCGACGATCCCGGCGCTGGCCACGACCGGCGCGAGGTCGAGCCCAACTTCGGACAGGGCCATCGCACCGGCGATCGCGACGACGCCGAACGACACGATGCTGCGCAGCACCGAGCCGAGCGTCTCGGTCCGCTGCCGCCGCCGCTCGGGCAGCAGCGCAGTCGTGTCGAAGGCGCGGGCCCGGTCGGTCAACGGACGCAGGGCGACCGGCACGCTGCCCTCCACGGCCGATCGCACGATGCGCCTGACGGCCCGGTTGAGCACAGCCCGCACGACGACGGCGACCACCACGATCAGCAACAACCGTCCGGCGTGCGCGCCGTAGGACTCGAACAGCTTCCTCATGACAGCTCCAACCCGGTGTGTGCGGCCAGGAACGCCATCGTGTCGACCGACAGCCCGAGGGTCCGGCTCACCGACCGGGCGCCGTGGCCGACGTCTCGTTCGTCGCGCAGCAGCACCGGCCGGTCCGAGGCGGTCGCGTGCTGCAGCGCCGCACAGAGCTTGCGGGCGTGCAGCGGGTCGACCCGGCTGTCGCCGTCGAACACCGTGAACAGCACCGCCGGGTACGCCGAACCCGGCGTGACGTGGTGGTAGGGGCTGTAGCCCAGCAGCCAACCGAGCTCGTCGGGGTCATCGGCCGTGCCGTACTCGTCGTTCCAGGTGCGGCCGAGGCCGAACAGCTCGTAGCGGACCATGTCGAGCAGGGGGGCGCTGCACACCACGGCTGCGTAGGCGCCGGGACGCTGGGTGAGCGCCGCACCGACCAGCAGCCCGCCGTTGCTGCCGCCTGAGATGGCCAGCTGCGCAGGTGATGTCCAGCCCTGGTTGACCAGCCAGTCGGCGGCGGCGTGCAGGTCGTCGAAGACGTTCTGCTTGTGCTCGCGCATCCCAGCCCGGTGCCAGGCCTCGCCCTCCTCGGTCCCGCCGCGCAGGCCGGCGATGGCGTAGACCCCGCCGGCGGCCACCCAGGCCAGCGGCGTCGCGCTGTAGGCCGGCTCCAGGCTGACGCCGAAGCCGCCGTAGCCGTAGAGCACGGTCGGCCGGGGGTGGTCCGCCTGCGTCGAGGCCGAGATGAGCAGCAGGTGCACCACTGTCCCGTCGTACGACGGGTAGGCGATCTGCTGGACGTGCACCGCCGGCAGGTCGACGGCCGGGGGCGCCTGCCAGGTCGTGAGACTGGCGCCGTGCAGGCGAAGGGCGCGCTGCGGGGTGTCGGTCGAGGTCCAGCCGATCCAGGCGTCGGTGCCGCCGTCGGGATGGGCGGTCAGCCCGGCAACCGTGCCCGGTCCGGGCAGGGCGACGTCGCAGATCGGGACGCCGTCGAGGTCGAGCACCGACAGCTCGCCGAGGGCGTGCCGGGTCCGTGAGACGACCAACTGGTCGCGCAGCAGGACGGCGTCGACCAGCACCGCCTCGGCGTCCTCGGGCACGACCGTCGTCCAGATCGTCGGCGCGGCCGGGGAAGTGACGCACAGCCGCCCCCGCGGTGCGTCGCGGTCGGTGAGCAGCCAGAGCCGGCCGTCATGGCCGAACCAGGGTGAGAGCTGGGCGTCGACGCCGACCTGCACCTCGGCCGGGGGGCCGCCGGCGATGAGGTCGAACAACCAGACGTCGGTGCGCGGCGCGGTCCCCGCACTTGCCGTCACCACCAGCCAACGGCCGTCCTGCGACACCGAGCAGCCGTAGTAGTTGGTCGGGTCCAGCCCGTCGCCCCACACGAGCTCGTCCTCGGCGGTGTCGCTGCCGACGACGTGCCGCCAGACCCGCCGGTGGAACTGCTCCTCACCGGGCGGCACGTCGGCGGCGGCGAGCCGGCGCACGTAGAAGCACGCCTTGCCGCCCGGCTCCCAGGCGACCGGCGAGTAGCGGGTCCGGCTGATCGGCCCGTCGAGCGGCTCGCCGGAGGCCACGTCGACGATCCGCAGCAGCGACTCCTCGTCGCCGCCGGTGGACAGCTGATATGCCAGCAGCCGGCCGTCGGTCGATGGCGACCAGGCGTCGAGGGTCGTCGCGCCCGAGGGGTCGATGAGCGACGGGTCGAGCAGCGGTCTGGCCACCGCCTCGGCGTCGCGCCACCACAGCACCGCATGCTCCTGGCCGGGGTCCCGCCGGATCCAGAACGCCCGCTCGGCCCGCCACACCGGGACACCCACCGCGCCGGCGTCGAGCAGCCGGCCCAGCCGCTCGCGCAACGCCTCGCGTCCGGGCAGCGCGTCCAAGGCGGTTCGGGCCAGCACATCCTGCGCCGCCCGCCAGGCGACCGTGCGCGGGTCGCCGACGTCCTCGAGCCAGCGGTACGGGTCGGCCACCCGATGCCCGCGCAGCTCCTCCACGAGATCCAGCCGGGGCGCGTCGGGGGAAGTCACCAGACGAGGCTAGGAGACGGCCACCATCACCAGGCTGCACAGCGCCGCCACCGTCCACGCGGCCGTCCGCCACCAGTTCGTCGCCACCAGCCGGCGCACCACCGTCTCGTCGTACGACGAGAGCCGGGTGTGCAGCGGCACCGACAGGGTGGCCGTCAGCACGACCGTCGCGAGCCCGGACACCGAGGCGAGCGCAAGCAGCGGCAGGGGTGCCGGGCGGGTGACGAGCAGGGCCACGAGGGTGAGGCCCTGCGCCGCCCACGGGAGCATCACGACCCGGGTCATCCGGGCGCTGTGGGCGGCATGGACACGGCCCCAGCCCGGGGTGTCGCCGACCTCGAGGAAGCCCGGGTAGACCACGACCTGCACCACCCAGACGAGCCCGGCCAGGAAGCAACAGGCCGCGGCGTGGACAAGCAGCAGGGACACCCGCCCCATCGTGGGCGGGGCAACGGCGTGGCGCACATCGGGGCGGTCGTGCAGGATGCCGGCAGGGAGGATGCCGTGGCCGGTCCAGACGCGCAGGCGCTGGTGCTCAACGCCAGTTACGAGCCCCTCTGTGTCGTGTCCGGTCGCCGGGCGGTCGTGCTGGTCCTGACCGACAAGGCGATCGCCGTCGCGCTCGGCGACCACGTGCTGCACAGCGCACGGGTGTTCGTCACCGTGCCCGCCGTCGTGCGCCTCGTCCGCTTCGTCCGGGTGCCGTTCCGGGCCACCGTCCCGCTGACCCGCAAGGCGGTCTTCGCCCGCGACGGCGGCCGGTGCGTCTACTGCGACGCCCCAGCCACCAGCCTGGACCACGTGATCCCCAAGAGCCGCGGGGGGCCGCACACCTGGGACAACGTCGTGTCGGCCTGCGGGCGCTGCAACCACGAGAAGGCCGACCGGCACATCGCCGAGCTCGGCTGGCGGTTGCGACGGGCGCCGTCCGTGCCGAGCGGCGCGGCCTGGCGGGTGGTCGGCGGCAAGCGGCTCGATCCCCGCTGGCACCCGTTCCTCGGCGAGCCCGAGCAACAGGACGAGCTGTTGGACACGCCGGCCTGAGTCGGGCCGACCGGTTTTGGGGCTAGCGTCCCGGCATGACCTCGCTGCACGACCTGTCCGCCCTCGAGCAGGCCGCGGCGGTCCGCAGCCGCCAGACCAGCGCCGTCGACCTGATCGAGCACTACGCCGAGCGGATCGCCGAGCACGATGCGACGGTCGGCGCCTTCGTGACGCTCACCCTGGAGGCGGCCCGGGAGCAGGCGCTGGAGGCCGATCACGCGGTCGCCCGCGGCGACGAGCTCGCGCCGCTGCACGGCGTCCCGATCGCGATCAAAGACCTGAACCTCACCGAGGGTGTCCCCACCAAGCTCGGCTCGAAGGCCTTCGAGGACTTCACACCACCGTTCTCCGACGCCGTCGTCGACAAGCTGCGGGCCGCCGGCACGATCAGCCTGGGCAAAACCAACACCCCCGAGTTCGGGCTGCCCTGCTACACCGAGACCGACATTGCGCCGCCGGCTCGGACGCCCTGGGACCTCGGTCGCAGCGCCGGGGGATCGAGCGGAGGCGCGGGGGCTGCCGTTGCGAGCGGCCTTGTCGCCGCGGCCCAAGGCAGCGACGGCGGCGGCTCGGTCCGAATCCCGGCGAGTGTCTGCGGGCTGTTCGGCATCAAGGTCTCGCGCGGCCGGATCAGCCGCGGTCCCCTGCAGGGAGACATCAACGGGCTGTCCTGGGACGGCCCGTTGGCCCGCACGGTGCGCGACGGGGCGGCCATGCTGGACGCCATGCAGGGGATGACCCTCGGCGACCCGCACTGGGCGCCCCCACCCGGCCAGAGCTACCTGTCGTGCGCCGACGAGCCGCCCGGCCGGCTGCGCATCGGCCGCACCCGCGACCCGGTGATCGCGACGGCCGAGGTGCACCCGCACGTCATCGAGGCCTACGACGCGGCCGGGGCGCTCCTCACCGAGCTCGGGCACGAGGTGGTCGACATCATGCCGCCCTACGGCCCGGAGCTCGCCCCCGACTTTGAGATCCTGTGGTGCGTCACCGCGGCCGGTGTCCCGGTCGATCCTGCCCGTGAGGGGCTGCTGCTGCCGCTGACCCGGTACCTGCGCGAGCGCGGCCGGGCGATGAGCGGCACCGACTACACCGGGGCGATCGGCCGGCTGCAGCTCGCCACTCGCTTCGGCCTGCTGGCCACCGCGGCGTACGACGTCCTGCTGCTGCCCACGCTGGCCCAGCCACCCGCGCCGGTGGGGTGGTTCACCGAGACCGGCGACCCGGCCGAGGAGTTCGAGCGGATGAAGCGGTGGACGCCGTTCACCGCGCTGTTCAACATGACCGGCCAGCCAGCGGTGAACGTGCCGTTGCACTGGTCGCCGGACGGATTGCCGATCGGGGTCATGCTGGTGGGCCGGCCGGCCG
>JAYTOZ010000187.1:0-2840 GCA_043747515.1 Frankiales bacterium
CACCCGGGCCAGCACGGTCACCCCGGCGATGCCCGCGGCGGCCCCGACGACCGAGCCACGCCTCACGCCAGCCGCCCCAGCCGGTCGGCCCAGCGCAGCGGCGGCGTCGCGTCAATCACCGTCGAGTAGGAGACCAGCTCGCTGGCCGCGGTCAACGCCACGAGCACCCCGAGCGCCGCGATACGCCGGGACTGTGCCGCGACCCGACCGGCCAGCGCGGCGCCCAGCAGCGCGCCGTAGGCGTTGGCGCCCGCGTCGCCCAGCATCGAACGCTCCCTCAGGTCACTGCGCAGCAGGCCCAGGCCGGCACCGGCCGGTCCGGGCAGGTCGAGCGCGAACGCGGTGACGAGCCCCACCTTGAGCGCGCGACCAGGGCGCAGGTCGAACAGGTTGAGCAGGTTCGCCGAGCCGGCGACGAGCCCGGCGTCGACGAGCAGGTCCGGCAGCCGCCGGCGCCCCGGCCGCAGCAGGGTCGTGGCGAGCCCGACCACACCGAGACCGGCAACCTTGACCACGCCGCTGGTGAGCCGGCCCTCGCGCAGTGCCGCGAGGTGCCCGCGGACGCCCTTGTCCGCGCTGCCGGCCACATCGTCGTAGGCGCCGACGGCCGCAGCTGCCAGCGCGGCCACCGCCGCCGGGGCGTTGCCACCGGTCAAGGCAGCGGCCATCGCCAGCGCCGGACCGGACAGCAGGCTGACGGGCGCCCCGCGGTGGTTGGTGCGCTGCCAGCGACCCACGTCGCTGTTCACCGCGCGCAGCAACCCCTCGAACCCGACCGCGAACGCGGCCCCGGTCACAGCGCGGGTGCGCCGGCTCACGGCAATGGCGAAGGCGCCGGCCCCTGGGCGCCGCGACCGTCGCCGTAGCTGCCCACACCGTCCTTGGTCTGCTGGTGCAACGCGAGCACCGCGGCCACCTGACCGCGCGGGGTGTCGACCGAGTCGACGGTCGAGACGCGCTGCGCCAGAACGCTGTCGTCGCGCAACGCCCCGAGCAGCCCACCGGGGTCGAGCGCGGTGACGGGCCCAGCGAGCACGATCCCGACCCGGGCGTCGAAGGCCTGCACCAGCGCCAGGGCGGCGGCATTGCGCGCCTTCAGGTCGGTGGGCTTCCCGCCCGGGGCCGGTCCGGACAGCATCAGTACCAGCGTCGCGGTCGGCGGCACCCCGTCACTGTCGATGTCGAGCAGGCCCGCGCCCTGGAACCCCCCGATCATCTTCTGGCTCTGCGCTGCGGTGACGGTGCTGCCGGTACGGCGTACCAGGGCGGTCGCGAGGGTCGCCGCGGCTCGCTCGCTGGAGCTGCCGGCCGGGATCGTCACCTCGGATGGCAGCACCTGGGCGACGACCCCGTCGACGATTGCAGACTTGGCTGGGTCGAACAGGTCGGGTCGCAGCCGGACCTGCCCGATGACGGTGGCGCCCGCGATGGTCAGGTTCTTCAGGACCGTGTCGCGGGTCCCCTGATCGGCCTCGGGGGTGCTGACGACCAGCACCCGCTGACCGGTGAGCTCGCCTTTGAGCACCGTGCCGGCGATCAGCGTGGTGAAGTCGTTGTCCCGGCCGACGGTGCCGCGCAGATCCGACACCTCGCCCTGGAGCTGCCGTTTGTTGGCACTGAGCGAGGAGATCGACCCCTGCAGGTTATCGGCGATCGGACCGTTGAGCGCCGTGGTGCCGACGACGATCCCGACGGCCAGAGCCAGGAACACCGCGATGATCGACACCAGGTGGTAGCGAAAGTCGATCATGAAAACCCATTCACTTTCGGCATCTTTACGGTTCCCGCATTGCAAACCTGCAGGTCAGAGTATGCGTGAACCTGTGTGCTCTTGAGCGGGCATGTCATCTCCGTCGAGATTAGTAGGCGCACCACTCCCCCTCGCGGTCACCACGCCGCGCGGCCACCGGCCCGGCACAGTCCTGACCCACATAGATATCGCAAGGTGTCCAACCAACCGCAGCCCACCGTCAGTGGCATCAGCATCGCGACCCGCTGCGATCTCCCGACGTCGACGGGACCTCACCCCCAGCCCGACCTCCGACGACCCCATGGGCCGCATCGACACACGGCTCGTTGCTGGCGACCGATTGGCCCGGGGGGGAGCCGATCAGCTGACCGGCCTCTCTGTGACAGCCGCCTCAGCGCTGGCGACTACCTCCCTGCGGGGCGTCACCAGGCAGTCGTGCACCCGCCCGTAGCAACGCTCGCGCGTGGTGCACGTTGCACTCGTCACACCGACACCCGCCCTCGGCAATGACAACGTTCGACGTCTGAGCCGGGTCGGCCTGCAGATGGCCACAGAACTGGCCATCGCGACGGACCCGCTCCCGAAGGCGAACCGCCACAGACCTGGCGCCGTTGTTCACCATCGGGACCGCCAGCTCAGAAGGCACACCGGTCTTCTCCCGCGTGGCGATTGCAGCCGCTTGCAACCGTTGGTCCGGCGTCGCATCGGCAGCAGCGAGACAGTGCGCCGCCGGTGCAGCCTTGGCGCCTTCATCCCGCCCCGGACAGCGGATGGCGTGCGAAAGCAGCGGTATCCCAGGTCACAGCCCTCACCGTGAGGAGCGAAAGTCGATCACCTAGAACAGCTCCGACAGGGAGAACAACAGGTCGTGCCACTTGTCGTTGAGCAAGATGCCGTAGGCCTGACCGGCGCTCGAGACGAAGACGGTAGCCGTCATCGTGACGATCGTGGCGAGCACGAGCAGCAGTAGCGAGGCTGTCGAGACCCGGCTGCGGTAGAGCCGGCTGACCCCCTTGGCGTCGACGAGCTTGCCGCCGACCCGCAGCCGGGTCAGAAAGCTCGACGCCATACCCGCCCGACCCTTGTCGAG
>JAYTOZ010000188.1:0-9629 GCA_043747515.1 Frankiales bacterium
CGCAAACTGTGGAAACACACCGATCCGGCCGGTCGGGAACTGACCGGTGCCGGCGTCACCATCGCTTTGCTGGACTCGGGCGTGAGTGCCGTCCCAGGCCTGGACGCGCCTGGCAAGATCATGTACGGGCCAGACCTGTCCGGCGCCCCTGTCGTGGGCTCCACGCAGGACAACTTCGGCCACGGCACGTTCATGGCCGGTCTGCTCGCGGCCCAGGGGCCGGCGATGGCCGCGGACGGGAAGCCGGCGTCGGCCGAGAACGCCCGGCCGGATGTGCAGGAGGGCCTGGCGCCCGGCGCCAACCTGCTGTCGCTCAAGCTCGCCGGTGCCGACGGTTCCACTTCGGTTGCCGCGGTGATCACCGGACTGGCCTGGGTGGTTGCCCATCAGCACGACCAGGGCATGAACGTCCGGGTGGTCAACTTGTCCTTCGGTGCCTCCGCACTGCAGCCCTACCAGCTCGACCCGCTGGCCGCGGCCGCGGAGGCTGCCTGGAAGTCCGGCATCGTCGTCGTCGCCTCCGTCGGCAACGAAGGAGCCACCTCCGGCGGCCTGCTCGATCCCGCGATGGACCCATTCGTCATCTCGGTTGGAGCCAGCGACCCGCACGCACGCGTGGCTGGCTGGGGCAAACCCGCCGTGGCTGAGTTCAGCAGCAGCGGCACAGCCGACCGGCACGCCGACCTGGTCGCACCAGGTACGTCGCTGGTCAGTCTGCGCGTTCCCGGTTCCACCGTCGACCTAGCCAACCCGCAGGGTCAGGTCGCCGGTGACGTCTCGGGCCGGCTCTTTCGCGGCTCTGGAACCAGCCAGGCTGCCGCCGTCGTGTCCGGGGCGGTGGCGCTCCTGCTGCAGGCCCACCCCGAGCTCAGCCCGGACCAGGTCAAGGCGACCCTCGTTACGACGGCGCAACTGCTGCCGGCGGCGAGCCCGCTGACCGCCGGTGCGGGTCAGATCGACCTCGAGGCGGCACTGAACGCCGACGACCGCTGGGCGAGCAAGAAGGGCCAGCCTGCAGCGCTGGACACTCCGCAGGCCTTCCCGGCCTCGACCGGCCTCGACGGGATTGAGCTGGGTGGCCTCGTCGGCAGCTGGGACGGCGCTCGATGGAACGGCGCGCGCTGGAACGGCGCTCGTTGGAACGGCGCGCGTTGGAACGGGGCTCGTTGGAACGGCGCGCGCTGGAATGACGGCGACTGGTCATGAACGACGCCGGCCGGCGGCCGTGGTCCAGTCCCGCCGGTATAACCTTGAGTCTCAGCGCTATCTTGGCGGCGCTGGCGGGGCTGCTGGCCGTGCATACGAGCGCCCGTGCGTTGCTGCCTGTGCCGCTGGTGGCCGCTCCCTGGGTGATCGCTGCCTTGTTTGCTGCCGCCGAGGCGCGCTACATCTCGGTAGAATTCCGACGCCAGACCTACTCGTTCACGCTGGCCGGCATCCCGTTGGTCCTCGGACTGCAGCTCTGTCCGATGTGGCAGGTCTTGACCGCCCGGGTGTTGTCCACCGCGGTTGTGCTGCTCTTCCAGCGCCTCAAACCGGTCAAGCTTGCCTACAACCTGGCCGCTTTCGCCTTCGAGACCGCACTGGCCGGCGCTGCGCTGCACAGCCTGGATCAGCGAGGCAACCTGAGCCTGACCGACGGGCTCGCTGTCTATGCCGTCATCGCCGGCGTCGATCTGCTCATGAGCAGCCTGGTGCTTCTCGTCATTCGCCTGCACGGCGGTGTGGTGGGTCGGCGAGAGGTAGTCGAAGCGCTGCTTCCCGCGGCGGCCTTCAACGCCATCTCCCTCACGTACGCGCTGCTCGCTGTGCAATTGCTCGAGGTGGGGCCGCTTGGCTGGACGTTGCTCGCCGCCCTGTCCGCGGTCAGCATGGCCGGTTACCGGGCCCACACCCGCTTGTCCGTTCGGCACCAGACGCTGCAGCAGATCAGTGAGTTCGTCGAGGAGGACGTGGTCGTACGGGACGTCGAAGAGTTGGCCAGCCACCGCCTCGCGACCGTACGCACCTTGCTGCGGGCCGGCTCGGCGCACGTCGTGCTGCCGGGGACGGAAGCGATCGACTGCCTGGTCACCGTGGACGACGGTGGGCGCGCGACGGTGACCGTGCAGGAACGCGGTGCCATCGACTGGCTCTCCGCGCGCGTCCGTGAGCAGGACGAGGCGGTGCTGCTGCCGAGGAACGTGCGTGACCCGGGCCTGCGTCGCTGGCTGACCGACCGAGGGGCACGCGACGCCATCATGGTGCCGGTCACCTACGGCGAGGGGTTGCGAGGCACCCTCACCGTCACCGACCGGATCTCCGACCACGCCACGTTTACCGCCGATGACGTCACGATGCTGCGCACCCTCGCCGGTCACCTCGGAGTTGCCCTGCGCAGTACGCGGCTGCTGCAGCGACTGCGGCACGAGGCGACGCACGATGTGCTCACCGGGCTCGCCAACCGGGCCCTGCTGCAGGAGCACCTCGATGCCGCCCTTGACCGCACGCCGCCACCGCCCGTCGCCGTGTTGCTCCTGGACCTTGACGGATTCAAGGAGGTCAACGACGCGCTGGGTCACGACGTAGGCGACCGGCTCCTGCGGGTCGTCGGTGAACGCCTGCTGGCGGCGGCGCCCGAGGTGGCGACCGTGGCCCGGCTCGGTGGTGACGAGTTCGCTGTGCTGCTTCCGGATCTGGCCGTCCTGCACGACAGCTTGACCGTAGAGGCGCTGGCCCATCAGATGGCTACGTCCGTCGCTGCGCCGATCTTTCTCGACGGCGGGACCCTCAGCATTGAGGCGAGTATCGGGGTGGCCACGACAGACGAGGGCGCCTCCCCACAGGACTTACTGCGCCACGCCGACACCGCGATGTACGCGGCGAAGGCGGCCGGACTGCCGGTGCAGCGCTACACAGCTGAGCTCGATCGTGGCCGCGGGGAGCGCCTCGCTCTGGTAGCGGACCTCCGGCTCGCACTGGACCGGGACGAGCTGTTCGTCATGTACCAACCCAAGCTCGACCTGCAGACGCGCCGCGTCGCCGGGGTAGAGGCGCTTGTCCGCTGGCAGCATCCGCGGCTCGGAACCCTGACCCCGGCGGCATTCATCCTCATTGCTGAGTCCACCGGGCTGATCGAGCCGCTGACCGCCGTCGTGCTGCGGTCGGCGCTCGCGGCTTGCCGTACGTGGCGGGACAGTGGAATGCCGGCCCTGACCGTGGCCGTCAACCTGTCGGCCCGCACCGTCGCCGATCCGAACCTGCCGCGCGCTGTTTCGGCCGCATTGGCCATGGCCGGCCTGCCGCCCAGCGCGCTGGTGCTAGAGATCACTGAGAGCAGCGTCATGGGGGACGCTGCCACGACCGTGCCAATCCTGCACGCCCTGGTCGACTTGGGTGTCGCGATCAGCCTCGACGACTTCGGCACCGGGTACTCATCGCTTGCCTACCTGCAGCGACTGCCGGTCCAAGAGGTCAAGATTGACCGGTCGTTCGTGTCCGGGTTAGTCGGCGAGCACCAGAGCTCCCGCAGCGAGGCCCTGATCCGCAGCATCGTCGGCCTCGGCCGGGCATTCCAACTCAAGGTCGTCGCCGAGGGTGTGGAGGACGCAGCAAGTCTGGAGCGGCTTACTGATCTCGGCTGCGATGTCGCGCAGGGATACCACGTCGGACGCCCCATGCGCGCCGACCAGGTGCTGAACGCAGTTGAGCTTCTGCATGCAACCGATGGCGTCGGCGGCCGGCAGCACCTGCATGCCCTCACCAGCGTTGGGCTCATCGAACAATCGCGTCGGCGCGGCACGGCTTGATAAGAATGTCCCGGGCCTCACGGTTTGAGCAGCTCACTCTCAAAAGCTGGGAAACCGGCCACGCGCCCTCTGTCGTGTATTCGAGCACCATGTGCGTCACACCGGTCGCCTGGTCGTGGACGGTCCTGAACGACACTCCCGCATCGCACCCCTCGAGGATCCCCGCGTCGCTCGTCGGATGCAGCCAGAAGCCGAGGCCGTAGCGGGCCGACTCGGCCGGCACCTCACTGTGCGGGCTCATCATCGTGGCGACCCATTCCCGCGGCACGATCCGGCCGGCATACAGCGCCTCGCGCAAGGCGGAGACGTCGGCCGCTGCGGTTGAGATCCCGCCGTCCCCGCTGCCGCGGAAGGGTAGATGCAAAGCGTTGGTCCGCTGGCCATCGATGGCGAGATAGCCCAGGGCCATCCGCCCCCGGCCTCGACCGAGTGCAGGAACTCGGTGTCGCACATCCCGGCGGGCTCGCACACCCGGGTCCGCATGAGCTCGTCGAACGGCATGCCAGCGAATCGTTCTGAGATCCAGGCCAAGACGACGAAGACGCCGTTGTTGTAGGCAAACCGCTCTCCCGGAAGCGCATACCTGTGGATGGCCGTTCAGCACGGCGAGGTAGTCACTCGTCGTGCCCAGTTGATGCACGGGCACCGGCATGACGCAGTCCGTCAGGGACTCGACGGCGTCCTCGTCGAAGTAGTCACCGATTCCGGATCGGTGCGCGAAAAGGTTTCCGACGGTCACATCGTCGTCGATGAGGGGAAGGTGCTCGCCGAACACGGATCGCGCTGTCATGGCCAGGTCGAGCCGTCCCTCCACGGCCAAACTCGCCGCCACCAACGCGGTCATCCCGCTTCGCACGGGTAGGTGCCGCGCTCCGATGTTTGGCCAGCCGCACTCGAGGCACCAGGTCACGGCCGTTCTCTGGCGGGCTCTGGGATGTCCTCGGCCTTCCTTGGAGGTCGATGCATCGTCGGCGACACTTTTCTCGAGCGGAGTCGCTGACATGAGGACCGCAGCACCGGTCAGCCACAGAGGTTCAACTCGTCGATCCCGACGTCGGAACCTTCCGCCCAGCCGGGTGGGGCAGCCTGGTCGTCGCAGCACACCGGGTCTCGCTCGGCTCGTCCGGCGCTGACGTCGCCGACGGGCGGAAGGCCGAATCGCTCCTGCAACCCCACGGCCGGGTTGCTGACGTTGGTGCGCGCCTGGAACAGGGACAGCAGCACTTCGCCGGGTGCCGGGAACTGCATCACGAGGCGCCAACCTCGGCCGAGCCGGGTCAAGCAAGAACGCGGCCAGTCGCCGAGCCCGCAGAGCCAGTGGTCCGCTGCTTTGCAGCCGTGCTGGCGAAGCGCGCCGACCGCCTGCTTGCAGCCGTCCTTGACGACTCGAGGCATCCCGGCGCGCTCTCGGCTTTGCCACCGACAGCGCATCAAGCTCATCGTCGATGCCAGAGCTCGGGCCCACTCGGGAAACTTGGCTGGTCGCTACCGTGCCCCGGTCATGGGCGCCACTGTTCCGACGTTGCGACAGACGACAATGAGAATCCACCGGAAAATGCGCCACGCATCGGCCCTCGGGCGCGACAAGCCGCAGCACCTTCTACCGGCCGGTCGACGAAGCCCTCGAGGTCACCCAGACCCCATGCGCTCGTCACCCCTCAGTCGAGATCGGCTCCGTGCCCGTGCGGATCGCGCGTCACGATGGCCTGTGCCCCATCGATCAACGGGCGCCCGCTGCGTCGTCCCGGTTCGCCGCCGCGGCAGGAAGCGTCAGGTCCGGGGCCAGCCCTGCCCGGACCGAGTCGAGCAGGGCCATGCCCTGACCAGCCAACGAGGCCACCACCCCGGTGAGCCCCTCGGCGCCGTTCAACACCGTCAGGTTGGCGCCCTGCAGGCCCTCGGCGGCCGCCGACAGCATCGCCGGCAACGCATCGATGATGCGCTGGTCGAGGGCAATTCGCCCCTCTGCGGCGGCGGCGTGCGCGGACACCTCCGTCGCCCGAGCCTCGGCCTGCGCGAGCGTCACGATCCGCTCGGCCTCGGCCTGCGCCGGCTTGAGCACCTCGGCGATCAACTGGGCTCCCCGCAGCTCGGCGTTCCTGGCGGCCACCAGGGCCTGCTCGGCGAGCACGCCCTGCTGCGCCTTCGCCGCCGCCAGCGGGCCGGCCTGGGCGGCTCGTTCCCGCGCCTCGTCGATCTCGGACTGGTACTGCGACTGTGCGATCGAGGTCTGCCGGGCGAATTCGGCCTGGTTGCGCGCACTCGCCTGCTGCGCCTCGGCCGAGGCCTGGTCCGCTGCGGCCTGCGCGACATTCGCGAGCTGGTTCACCAGCGCCTGGTGCGGCGCAGCGAGCGCCTTGATGTAGCCGACCCCCAAATCGTCGATGGAGGAGATCTGCAGCGAATCGACCGCGAGGCCGATCTTGGCCATCTCGAGCTTCGAGGCGTCCAGAATGTTGTCGGAGAGCTTCTGCTGATCTCGAATGATCGATTCAACCGTCATCGAACCGATGATGGAGCGCAGATGGCCGGAAAAGATCCGGCCGACCAGGGTCGCCATCTGTCCCTGGTCTCCTTGAAATCTGCGGGCCGCAGCGGCGATCGACTCATGGTCGTCACCGACCTTGAAGGCGATGACCGCCTGCACCGAGAGGGTCAACCCCTGCTGGGTGTAGCAGTCCTCCACGACCTCTGCCTCCTGCATCGCAAGGGTGAGGGTCGAGACCCGCGACAGGACCGGCAGCGCGAAGACACCGTGCCCGGTCACGATCTTGAACTGCGGAGCGTCGGCACCCTTCTGTTTGCGTCCGCTGACGAGCAACGCCTCGTTCGGAGCCGGAACCCGGTAACCAAGCACGTCAGCGACCTTCTCTCTGGAGCAGCACCGGGGCGGGACCGCACCGGGTCATACGGTCAGTCGACCTGCAGCGCGGTCGGCCAGGGCTCGACATCGACGCGCCGGGCGCCGCGGTCGGCGACGACCAGCACCTCCTGGCCTCGCTCGAGGGGATCGGGACAAAAGGCCAACAGCATGTGCGGCACGCCGCCCATCACGATTCGCACCTCACCTGGAAGCTCCTGGCCGCGGACCCGCGTCGCGATCACGCCGACGCGACCCACCACCTGGTCAGCCACCACGGTTCCCCTCGGATGCGTGCCTTGTCTCATGGAGCGTAGGCACCCACCGGGCCGCCGGGCGAGCCGGGCGATCACCTACCGGCGGGGCCTGCTCGGCGTACGACGTGATCCGGGTCGCGTAGCCCGGCGCGGTACGGACAGCCGACTGACAGCGCAAGGGGGCTCCCCGCGCAGCAGGACGGGCTCCAGGCGGCCGCGGAGCGGGGCGTGGCCATGTTCGAGGCGACACCCGCCGGAGTTCGCCCGGGACCGCTCCTCCCGGCCGGTAGTGCCGCAGTGAAGCTGGCCATCGCAGGTCACCCGGAGAAGGACGTCCGCCTCGATCAGGTCGAGCAGCTGTGCTTCGCCGTGGGTCGCCAGCTCGACTGGGACGCCCTCGCCGCGACCATCGTGCGCAGGGCGTTCGACGCAATCGGCATGCCAGCGCAGGCCGGGCTGACCGTTGCCGAGGTGGCCCCGGCGTACGACCTGGATGCCCGCGAGCTGGACCGCAGCGTTCGGCGCCGTCGTGGTCCGGCACATCGAACGCGGCCTGCTGCTGCTCGACTCACCCGACGCCGGACCGGGCCTACCTCGTCCTGAAGCAGTTGCCCGGCGCGGCGTTCGACTGGTCGCCATCGGACGTCCCGGGCCTCGAGCGGCTCGGGGCGACCAGGATGCGGCAGTACGTCCGGGCCTTGATCAACACCTGGGACTTCGTGCGCCTTGACCCTGACCACGAGCCGGACACCGAGGTGGTCGAGATGGTCACGTCGTACGACGAGGATGCGGCACTGGAGCAGACCGCGGCCGAATGACCTGCCTGCGGTGCGACACAACGTCACGGGGGCTTCACCACCAGGCAACCTGCGACCCGCAGACTTCTCCGCATGACGCCAGCACTGCGCATCGTCCCGGACTCTCCGTCTCTCTGCCCGACCTGCTCGCTGGCCGCCTGCCGGTGCGAACAGGTGGCCGAGCGATGGCCCGAGGTCCGCTCGGTCCTCGCGCCCTGGTCGGAGGCCTTCGCCGCCAACGCCTGACCTACCCTCGCCGGGTGCGTGGGGACGCTGGGTGAGCGAGTTCGCGGGCCTCGACGTCGTCGGCGCGCCGCGCGAGCTGATCGCCCTCGGCGGCGTGCTCGACCCCCCGACGCTCGTCGCGGCCTATCGGGCGGGCTGCTTTCCGTGGCCGGCATCGGGCCGGCACGAGCGATCACTCGAGCGGTCCGCCCGTCGGCTGGCCCGCCGCGGGGCGGTGCCGTTGCTGCCCGGCACGCCACCCACCGGGCCGCTGGTGCCTTGGTGCTCACCCGATCCTCGCGCTGTGCTGCTGACCCACTCGGTCACCGTCCCGCGATCCTTGCGGCAGCGGTTACGCCGCAGCGGCTGGGAGACGACCGTCGACGCCGCGTTCGGCCAGGTGATCGCCGGCTGCGCGGCCAGGAACGAGACCTGGATCAGCCCCACAATGACTGCCGCGTACCTCGCTCTCCATGCCGCCGGCGGTGCGCACAGCCTCGAGGTGTGGGACGGCGACCGGCTCGTCGGCGGGCTGTACGGCGTGCTGACCGGGCGGGTGTTCTCCGGCGAGTCGATGTTCTTCGTCGAGCGGGACGCCTCCAAGGTCGCGCTCGTCGATCTGTGCGCCCGCCTGCTCGCAGCCGGCGTCGTGCTGCTCGACACCCAGCAGGCGTCCCCGCATCTGGCCGCCCTCGGGCAACTGCTCATCCGCCGCGAGCAGTACGTCGAGCTGGTGCACCGGCTCCGGGACGACGAAGCGATCCTCGACCGGGGCCGCCGACCCGTCGCCAGGCTGACGACCGGCTAGCCGCGCTGGGCCGCCAACGCACGTGCGACGGTGGCTCGGGCCATCATGGACGCGGCATCCCGGTGCAGGACGAGGGCGTGCACGAAGGCGTCAGCAGCCGGTGGCGGGCGCGGGGTGCGAGGAAGTCAACCGCCTCGGCTTGGTCGAGCATGGCGTTACGCCTGGGTGCAGGTCATCTCTTTGCCTTGAGCGGTCGGGTTAGCGATCTCGCCAGAGCAGCACCAGGCCGCGGTCGTCGCTGCTCCCGGCGGCGACCCGGTTGACCAGCAGCGGGCCGCCCCCGGCGAAGCCCCGCGGCACGAGGCGTTCGGCCTCACCGAGCAACTTGTCGATGCCGACAGACAGGTCGCGGCCTGGCACCTCGACAAGGCCGTCGGTGTAGAGCAGCAGCGCGTCCCCTGGCCGCAGCACACCGCCGGACCCGACGTACAGCACGTCGGGGAGCAGACCGAGCGCGATGCCGTGGGCGTCGACGAGACCCCACCGACCGCTGCCGGCATCAAAATGGGCGACCGGCGGGTGACCGGCCGACTCGACCGAGTAGCGGCCGTCGACCAAATCGACCACGAGGTGCACGGCGGTGGCGAAACCTTCGTCCCACTCCTGTCGAACGAGATAGGCGTTCGCCGCGGACAGGAAGTGCTCGGGCGACTGCGACCCGAGCAGTCCGCCGAGGGCGCCGGACAGCAGCAGCGCACGGGTCCCGGCGTCGACCCCCTTGCCTGAGACGTCGACGAGCGACACCTCGAACTGCCGGCCGCCTCCGGTGAGCGCGCTCACCACGAAGTCGCCGGCGAACGGACCACCGCCGGCCGGTTTGATGATCGCGTCGGCGTTCCAGCCGGCTGGGAGCTGGGGCAGCTGCCCCTGTTGCAACAGCCGCGCCCGCAACTC
>JAYTOZ010000189.1:0-4195 GCA_043747515.1 Frankiales bacterium
GAGGTCGGCTCCGGCAGTCTGCTGGCCGGCCTGGACGACGCGGTGACCGGCGCCTCGGCGGCTGACGTCCGGGCGTTCCAGACGGTGCTCGTCGCCGGCGACCTGGAGGGACAGACCGCCGACGTCGCCGTGACGGTGCGCACCGTGAGCGAGCGCCAGCTGCCGGAGCTCGACGATGCGTGGGCCAAGGAGGCCGCCGGCTTCGACGACGTCGCCGGGCTGCGCGGCGACGTCCGTACCCGCATCGACCGCGTCAAGCGACTGCAGCAGGGGGTCGACGCCCGGGACAAGGTACTCGAGGCGCTGCTCGCCCTGATCGAGGTTCCGCTCCCGGAGACGGTGCTCGCGACCGAGCTCGAATGGCGCCGCCAGAGCGCCCAGGACCAGCTCGTCCGGTCCGGTCAGAGTCTCGAAGCTTGGCTCGCGACCGAGGGCAAGACCGAGCCGGAGTGGGAGACCGAGCTGCGCGAGGCTGCCGAGCAGGCGGTCAAGACGCAGCTCGTGCTGGACACGGTGGCCGATGCCGAGGAGCTCGACGTGACCGACGCCGAGTTGTCGGATCAGGTCGTACGCCGCGCTGGGCGGGCCAACATGGCTCCCCAGGAGTACGCCAACCAGATCGTGCAGAGCGGCCAAATCACTGGGCTGGTCGCCGAGGTCCGGCGCGGCAAGGCGCTGGCGACCGTGATGGAGGCTGCGACCATCACCGACGAGTCCGGCAACGTCATCGACCTGGCGCAGTTGCGCGACGACATGGAAGGCCCAGGGGCCGAGGTCGAGATGGACGACGAAGGCCGGCCCTACCACGTGCACGGTGACGGTTCGGTGCACTACCTCGACGAGGAGTAGACCATCGGCCCGGCCGTGCGCCCAGAGCGAAACGGGCTCGTCGCCGGAGTCGACTGTCCGACCCCGGCGTTATGGTCGGGGACAGATGGGGACCGGATCATCGGCTCCGTGACACCGCACTGCTGAAGGGCGCCCGCCGTGACCCAGCCAGACCCGATCCCAGGGCTCGTCGTGCCGAGCGTTCTCGGACAGAACCAGCCCCTCATGCGAGGCGCCGAGGCGATGGGCCTGGACGCCCAGGTCTTCAACCGGCTGCTGAAAGAACGCATCATTTTCCTCGGTTCGCCGGTCATGGATGACATGGCCAACGCGATCTGCGCCCAGTTGCTACTACTCGCTGCCGAAGACCCCGACCGCGACATCTTCCTCTACATCAACAGCCCCGGCGGGTCGATCTCGGCCGGCATGGCGATCTACGACACGATGCAGTTCGTCAACAACGACGTGGCCACCGTCGGCCTGGGCTTGGCGGCCTCGATGGGCCAGTTCCTGCTCTGCGCGGGCACCAAGGGCAAGCGCTACGCCACGCCGCACGCGCGGATCATGATGCATCAGCCGTCCGGCGGCATCGGCGGCACCGCGGCCGACATCGCCATCCAGGCCGAGCAGATGCTCTACGTCAAGCGCGAGATGGCCGACCGGATCGCCTTCCACACCGGCCAGTCCGCCGAACAGATCGAAAAGGACTCCGACCGGGACCGCTGGTTCTCGGCGCAGGAGGCCAAGGACTACGGCTTCATCGACCACGTCGTCAGCGGCGCAGCGCAGGTGCCGTCCGGCGCCGGCACCCGGGCCTAGAGGAGACACCGACCATGAGCTTCCAGGACCCGTCCGCCTACACGATCCCGATCGTCATCGAGCAGACCAGCCGGGGCGAGCGCTCGTTCGACATCTACAGCCGCCTGCTCAAGGAGCGCATCATCTTCCTTGGCACGCCGATCGACGACGGTGTCGCCAATGTGATCATGGCGCAGTTGCTGCACCTGGAGTCCGAGGACCCCGACCGTGACATCTCGATCTACATCAACTCACCCGGTGGTTCGTTCACAGCGCTGACGGCGATCTACGACACCATGCAATTCGTCAAGCCTGAGATCCAGACGATCTGCATGGGCCAGGCCGCCTCGGCCGCTGCGGTGCTGCTTGCCGCCGGGACCAAGGGCAAGCGGCTGGCCTTGGAGCACGCCCGCATCCTCATCCACCAGCCCTCTGGCGGCGGTGAGGGGCAGTCCTCCGACATCGAGATCCAGGCGCGCGAAATTCTACGAATGCGCGATCTGCTCGAACAGATGCTGGCCGACCACAGCGGCCAGGAGGTGGCCAAGGTCCGCAAGGACATCGAGCGTGACAAGATTCTGACCGCCCGTGAGGCGGTGGAGTACGGCCTCATCGACGAGGTTGTGAGCACCCGCAAGACTGCGGCGCTGAGCGCAGCCGGGCGCTGACGTCGGCCCATCGCGGGCCGCCAGCCGGTCCGCGATGGGGTTGCACATCGCGGCTCGAAACCACCTCGACAGGCAGTACCGTCGAACTACGTGGCGCAAGGCGACTACGCGGCGTAGGCATGACAGTTCGACCGGGCCCCGACAGGCGGTCTGCACGAGCCGGAACGACAGGGACGAGGTAGCTGGTGGCACGCATCGGGGACGGTGGGGACCTGCTGAAGTGCTCGTTCTGCGGCAAGTCGCAGAAGCAGGTCAAAAAGTTGATCGCCGGGCCAGGCGTCTACATCTGCGACGAGTGCATCGACCTGTGCAACGAGATCATCGAGGAGGAGCTGTCCGAGAGCTCCGAGCTGAAATGGGACGAGCTCCCCAAGCCCCGAGAGATCTACGACTTCCTCGACGGCTACGTGATCGGCCAGGACACCGCGAAGCGGACCCTGGCCGTTGCGGTCTACAACCACTACAAGCGCATCCAGGCCGGCACCAACGACAAGGACCCGGTCGAGTTGCAGAAGAGCAACATCCTGCTGCTCGGCCCGACCGGTTGCGGCAAGACCCTGCTCGCGCAGACCCTGGCCAAGATGCTCAATGTCCCGTTCGCCATCGCCGACGCGACGGCGCTGACCGAGGCGGGCTATGTCGGTGAGGATGTCGAGAACATTCTGCTCAAGCTCATCCAGGCCGCGGACTACGACGTCAAGAAGGCCGAGACGGGCATCATCTACATCGACGAGGTCGACAAGATCGCCCGCAAGAGCGAGAACCCTTCGATCACCCGAGATGTGTCCGGTGAAGGCGTGCAGCAGGCGCTGCTGAAGATCCTTGAGGGGACGACGGCGTCGGTGCCGCCGCAGGGCGGTCGCAAGCACCCGCACCAGGAGTTCATCCAGATTGACACCACCAATGTGTTGTTCATCGTCGGCGGCGCGTTCTCGGGCCTCGACAAGGTGATCGAGCAACGCACCAACAAAAAGGCCATTGGCTTCACCTCGATCACCCACGGCAAGCACGAGGTCGACCCGGGCAACGTCTTCAGCGAGGCCATGCCGGAGGACCTGCTGAAGTACGGCATGATCCCCGAGTTCATCGGCCGCCTGCCGGTCCTGACGAGCGTGCACAACCTCGACCGCGAGGCCCTGATCCGCATCCTCACCGAGCCCAAGAATGCCCTGGTGCGGCAGTACGCACGATTGTTCGAGCTCGACGGGGTCGACCTGGAGTTCACCGACGACGCGCTCGAAGCGATCGCCGACCAGGCCATCAAACGTGGCACCGGCGCCCGTGGCCTGCGGGCCATCATGGAGGAGGTGCTCCTGTCGGTGATGTACGAGATCCCTTCGCGCGGTGACGTCGCCACGTGCGTGATCACCCGCGAGGTCGTCCTCGAGCACGTCAACCCGACTCTGGTGCCGCGCGACGCGTCGACACCGGCCCGCCGCGAGCGCCGCGAGAAGACCGCCTGACCGACCGCTCGGCACGCGCCCGAACCTTGTGATCATGGCGGGCCTGCGGGTGACGGGCGGTACATCGCGAGCTGCGAGGCCTGGGCGACCAGCCGCCCGGTCGAGTCCCACAGCTGGCAGGTCTCATCGAGCCAGCCGTCCTGCAGCAGGGTGGCGTGCTGCACCGCCCGGATCCAACCTGGTGCCGGGAGCGCCCGGACGTGGACCGTGAGCGACACCGTCGGCACCCAACCGGTGAGGCCGAGCGCGAAGGTGACCGGTGGCAGCGCATCGGCCAGGCAGAGCAGCCCGAGCGGATCCGGCTCGGTCCCGTCGGCGCGGCGTAGCCACCCCCGGACCAGGGCCGAGGTGGACGGAGTGCCCAGCCAGCCGGCGGCCGCAGGATCCATCCGGATCTCGAGCTGCTCGGTGATGCCGTTGCGTTCCTGGCCCGGGGCC
>JAYTOZ010000190.1:0-5206 GCA_043747515.1 Frankiales bacterium
GGCGGCTCGAGCGACGGTGTGCTGGCCCTGCACTCGTTGTCCAAGCGGAGCAACCTGGCGGGATACCGGGCCGGCTTCGCGGTCGGCGACGCGGCCGCGGTCGCGGCGGTCACCGAGGCGCGCAAGCACCTCGGCCTGCTGGTGCCAGCCCCGGTACAGGCCGCGCTGGTGGCAGCCCTCGGCGACGACGGGCACGTCGCGGCGCAGCGGGCCCGCTACTGCTCCCGACGTACGGCGCTGAAGGCCGCGGTCGAGGCCGCCGGCTTCACCGTCACCCACTCGCAGGCCGGGCTCTATCTCTGGGCGACCCGCGGCGAGCCCTGCTGGGACACCGTGCAGGCCATCGCCGGGCTGGGGATCCTCGTCGCGCCCGGGGTGTTCTACGGCGCGGACGGGGCTGAGCACGTGCGCTTCGCACTGACCGCCACCGACGAGCGGATCGCTGCCGCGGTGGCCCGACTGCCGTTGCTGTGACGCCGGCCGAGCCGGTGGGCGCCCAGTGAGCTGGCTGACGGCCAACGTCAAGGTGCTGTCCGGTGTCAGCTTCCTGCAGGACGCCGCGAGCGAGCTGCTCTATCCCGTGTTGCCGCTGTTCCTCGTCGGCACGCTCGGCGCCCCGGTGTACGCCGTCGGGGTGGTCGAGGGGGTCGCCGAGGGTTCGGCGGCGCTGACCAAACTGCTCGCCGGGCGGTTGTCGGACGGCCGGGCGAAAAAGCCGCTGATCGCGTTGGGCTACGCCATGGCGGCGGTCGGCAAGCTCGTCGTGGCGCTGGCTGCGGCTTGGCCCGTCGTGCTGGCCGGCCGCGCCGTCGACCGGCTCGGCAAAGGCGTGCGCGGCGCCCCCCGCGACGCGCTGCTGATGGTCGACGTCGACCCCGCCGCGCGCGGCCGGGTCTTCGGGCTGCACCGCGCGGCGGACACCGCCGGCGCCGTTGTCGGGCCGCTCGCCGGGCTCGGGCTCTATGAGCTGCTCGACCACCGGATCCGCCCACTGCTGCTGATCGCCGTCGTGCCGGCGGTGCTGTCGGTGCTGCTGGTGAAGGCGGTCCGGGAGGGCCCGGTCCCGGATCGGCGTACGACGTCTCCGGGGGTTGCAGCAGGCCCGTTGCCGGCCCGGCTGCGGGTGCTGATCGGCGCCCTGACGGCGTTCTCGCTCCTCAACTTCCCCGATGCGCTGCTGCTGCTGCGGGCCTCCGAGCTCGGGCTCGGCACGGCCGGCGTCATCGCGGCCTACGTCGTCTACAACGCGGTCTACGCCGGCGTGTCCTATCCGGCCGGGGCGCTGTCGGACCGGCTGCCCCGGCACCTCGTCTTCGCCGCCGGGCTGGCCTTTTTCGCGGTCGGCTACCTCGGGCTGGCGTTCGCGCCGTCAGCCGGCTGGGTGTTCGTCGTGCTGCCGCTCTACGGCGGGTTCGCCGCCTGCACCGACGGTGTCGGCAAGGCCTGGGTGGCCTCGCTCGCGCCGGCCGACCGGCAGGGGGCCGCGCAGGGGGCGTTCCAGGGGCTGACCGGCGCGGCCGTGCTGGTCGCCGGCCTGTGGGCCGGGTTCGCCTGGGGCGGTGACGGGCGGCTGCCGCTGCTGCTGTCCGGTTCGGTCGGGCTGGTCTTCGCCGTCGCGTTGGCCGTCAGTGGGCACCGGCTCGACGCCCGGCAACCGGCCGAGGTCGCGACCGCAGCCGGGTAGCCAGACAGCCCCCCTGGCCCACCGCTGCCCCGCCGTACCGTCTGGTGTCGTCATGGTGGGGTCGAACATCGCCCCCAGATCACGACACGGGACGGAAGGGGCGCCGCTGCCGGCGAACCCTGCGTGGGCGAGCGACCGGCGGCTCAGGCGCGGTGCTTCGAGCCCTTGCCGTGGTCCGCGTGCCCCGCGCTCCGGCCCGATGTGTTCTGCTGCGGCTCGCCGGATGTGCCCTTGATCTTGCCGCGCACGGTCGTGCGGACGACAGCGCTTGTGATCGTGGGCACGGGGACGATCGGCGCCTGTCCGATCGGGGCCGGCACGATCGGTTCGGGCTCGACGGGCGCCGGGACGACGGGCGCCGGGACGGGCCTGGTCACGACGGGGATCCGGACGACCGGCCGCAACGCCACGGGCGCGGGCGCGGCGGGGGCACGGGGAGCCCTCACGACGGGTGCGGGCACGACCGGGGTCCGGACGATCGTCGACCGGCCCACAGCGACCCGCTCCACGGGTGTGCCGGTGATCGGCGCGGCGGGCGTTGCCCGGCGGATGGGTCGGGGGGCCGGCGCCGCAGGCGTGCGGGCCTTCTTCGCGACAGCGCCCCGCCTGGCCACGACGACGACGACCGGGGGCCTGGCCGCTGTCCCGGCCTGCGGCGTCGGTGCGGGTGCATTGGTGGGGGGCAGGATGGCGCCCAGGCTGCCGAGGCCAGGATCGCCGATCGCGTAGGGCGCCGGCGTCCCGCCGAGCTTGGGCAGGCTGGGGTGCAGCGCGCCGACCAGGGTGGTCGCGGCGAGCACGACGATGAGGCCGCCGAGGGCGGCCCAACGCGGGGGGTCCGCCTCGGTGCTCTCGCCCGGCAGCAGCGGCCCATCGCTGATGCTCGACGCCATGCTCAGGCTCCTCATCCGACCGGCGCAGGAAGGCCGGTGCCGACCCACGCCGCGTTCCTCGGCAGAACGGGTCGATTCCTTGAAGCCTACGGGCGAACTAGGCTCCCCGGATGCCTCTCAGCCCGATCAGTCCTGTCGTCGACGAGCTCTGGGAGCGTCGGGATGCCCTCTCACCGGATGACCGGGAGGCCCGCCGCGCGGTGGTTGCGGCGGTCGACCTGCTCGACACCGGCATCGCGCGGGTGGCGCAGGTCGAGGGCGACGAGGTCGTCGTCGACGAGCGCGCCAAGCGGGCCATCCTGCTCGCCTTCAAGGTCCTGCCGATGGTGCAAAGCAGCGGCACCGGCTTCCACGTGCACGACCGGGTGCCGCTCAAGCAGACCTTCGACGGGGTGCGGGTCGTTGCGGGGGCGATCGCCCGCTGGGGATCGTTCTTCGAACCAGGCGTCGTGCTGATGCCGAGCTACACCAACATCGGCGGCTACGTCGGGGCCGGCAGCATGGTCGACACGTGGGCGACCGTCGGTTCCTGCGCCCAGATCGGCAGGGGCGTGCACCTGTCGGGCGGGGTCGGCATCGGCGGGGTCCTCGAGCCACCGCAGGCCGCCCCCGTCGTGGTGGAGGACGACGCGTTCATCGGCAGCCGCAGCATGGTGGTCGAGGGCGCGCGCGTACGCCGGGGCGCCAAGCTCGGCGCCGGCGCGATCCTCACCAGGAGCACCAGGGTGTTCGAGGCCGAGACAGGCCAGGAGCTGGCTCGCGGTGAGGCCCCCGAACGCGCGGTCTGCGTGGGCTCGACCCGCGTCCGGTCCTTCGAGGGCGGCGACTTCGGCATGCCCTGCCTGCTGGTGCTGCGCTACCTCGAGCCGGGCCAGGAGCACGACAAGCTGGTCCTCAACGACGTGCTGCGCGAGCATGGTGTGGCCCCGTGACGGCGCTGGACCTGGCCGCCGATCCGGTCGAGTTGACCGCTGCGCTGGTGGACGTCGCGAGCGTCAGCGGCAACGAGGGTCAGCTGGCCGACCTCGTCGAGCAGGCGCTGCAGGCGCTGCCCGGCCTCGAGGTGGACCGGGACGGTGACACCGTGGTGGCCCGAACCCAGCTGGGCCGCGGCCGTCGGGTACTGCTCGCGGGGCATCTGGACACGGTGCCGACCGCCGACAACGTGCCGAGCCGGCGCGAGGGCGAGCTGCTCTACGGCTGCGGGACGAGCGACATGAAATCCGGCGACGCGGTGCTGCTCCATCTGGCGGCGACGCTGACCGCCCCGGCGTACGACCTGACCTTCGTGCTCTACGACAACGAGGAGGTCGAGGCGTCGCGCAACGGACTGAAGCGACTCGTCGACAGCCGGCGCGGTTGGCTCGACGCCGACCTCGCGATCTTGATGGAACCGACCGACGGGCGGGTCGAGGCCGGTTGCCAGGGCACGCTGCGGGTCGAGGTCGTGATCCCGGGTCGGCGGGCGCACAGCGCACGATCCTGGCTCGGTGAGAACGCGATCCACGCCACCGCCCCGCTGCTCACCACCCTGGTGCGCTACGAGCCGCGGGACGTCGACATCGACGGCTGCGTCTACCGCGAGGGGCTCTCGGCGGTGGCGATCGCCGGTGGCGTCGCGGGCAACGTCATCCCCGATCTGTGCACGGTCACCGTCAACTTCCGCTTCGCGCCGGACCGCACCGAGCTGGGCGCGCTCGATCATGTGCGGGAGGTGTTGGAGGGCTACGACGTCTCCTGCATCGACAGCTCGCCCGGCGCGTTGCCGGGTCTCGGCGCCCCGGCCGCGAAGCACTTCGTACAGGCCGTCGGCCAGGCGCCGCAGGCGAAATACGGCTGGACCGACGTGGCCCGCTTCGCAGCCCTGGGCATCCCGGCGCTGAACTACGGCCCCGGCGACCCCAACCTCGCCCACCGGCGGGACGAGCACGTGGACGTCGGCAAGATCATCGAGGCCACCGCGCTGCTGCGCGCCTACCTGTCCTGACCCCTCGCCCGTGGCGGCCGGGTGAGGACGACGCGAAAGCGGGTAGGGCCGCAGCTCCCAGCGTCCCTAGCCTTGGAGCCCCCAATGACCCAGCCCCTGTCCGGAACGACCGTCGCGTTCCTCGTCGCCCCCGAGGGCATCGAGCAACTGGAGTTGACCGAGCCCTGGAAAGCCGTCCAGGAGGCCGGCGGCACGGCGCACCTGATCTCGACCGACAAGGGTGAGGTGCAGGCGTACAACCACCTCGACAAGGGCGACACGTTCGGTGTGGACGCGGTCGTCGCCGAGGCCGACCCCGCGTCGTACGACGCGCTGGTGCTGCCCGGCGGTGTCGCGAACCCCGACTTCCTGCGCACCCAGCCGCAGGCCGTCGCGTTCACGAAGGCCTTCGTCGACGCCGGCAAGCCGGTCGCGGCGATCTGTCACGCACCGTGGACGCTCATCGAGGCCGGCGTCCTCGAGGGCAAGACCCTCACCAGTTGGCCGAGCCTGCAGACCGACATCCGCAACGCCGGTGGCACCTGGGTCGACGAGGAGGTCTTCATCTGCCCGGCCAACGGGTTCACGCTCGTGACGAGCCGCACCCCAGACGACCTGCCGGCGTTCGGCAAGGCGATCGTGGACGAGTTCGCCAAGCGCTAG
>JAYTOZ010000191.1:0-6412 GCA_043747515.1 Frankiales bacterium
GTCGCCGACCGTCATCAGCGCGAAGCCGAACAGCAGCAGCCGCCAGGTCCGGTCGAGCCGGCCACCGGTCAACGACAGACCGGTCAGCGTCACGACGAACAACGTGAAACCGCCGATGGGATAGGCCAGGGCGTACACGACATGCAGCAGGCTGCCACGGAGCATCGACGGGTAGGCGGCGCACACAGCGGTCACGCTGACCGCCGCGACGCCACTGAAGACCAGCCCTGCCTCGAGCATCGACCCGGTATCCCGCCGACCCGCCCGCTGCCGGGCCAACACCAGGAGCCCCGCATCCGCCAACGGGTAGAGCAACAACGACGAGGCATCGGAGAGGTTCAGCCCACCCGGACCCAGCCGCTGGCTGGCGGCAAACCAGAACTGGATGACGAAGCCGCCGGCATATCCCAGCAGACCCAGGCCGAGCAGCAGCCACACCCGGCGGCCCGGACCGCGGCGTCGGCCGGCGAGCAGGGTGACCACGGCGGCGGTGAGCGTCACCGCCGTCAGGGCAATCTGCTGGAAGCGCACCGCCCCGACGCCCCCCGGCAGGGCGGCACCGAGCGTGACGAGGGACCAGCCGAGCAGTACGACGACCGTGCGACCGGTTCGAGCTCCCGGCCGACCCAGACGACACATGGATAAAAGTTCGGCAGGGCGGGTTGCCGGCTCCATCGTCCAAACGGATCAATCGCTGGGCAGCTACGCACAGCGTCGGCGGACCGGTCCGCGCGTCACCCGTTCCCGGTGCTCCCGTCGAGCAAGTCTGCGCGGTCACACCAGGAGCTGGCGGGCAGCCAGGTCCCGGTACAGCGGCGAGCTCCTGACCAGCTCGTCATGGGTGCCGACGGCCACGACGACGCCGTCGTCAAAGACCACGATCCGGTCGGCGTCCACCACCGTCGACAACCGGTGGGCGATGACCAGCACCGTGGTGTCCGGCCCGATCGCCGCGACCGCGCGGGACAGCGCCTCTTCGTTGCGGGCGTCCAGCGATGCTGTGGGTTCATCGAGCAGCAACAGCGCCGGGCGGGACAGCAGCGCGCGGGCGATGGCCAGGCGCTGGCGTTGGCCGCCGGACAACAAGATCCCGTCGTCACCTACCTGCGCGCCGAGCCCTGCCGGGCTCCTGGTGACCAGTTCACCGAGGTTCACCTGGTCGAGCGCCGCCTGGAGCTGCGTGTCGCCGGCGGCGGGCGCACCGAGGCGCAGATTGTCCCGCAGGCTGCCCGCCAGCGCCGGTGCGTCCTGTTCGACGTACGCCATCCGCGCGCGGAGCTCGTCCCGGTCCAGGTCCAGCACGTCGTGGCCGCCGACGCGCACCGTGCCGGAGTCCGCGTCGTAGAACCGTTCGACCAGCGCGAGGACGGTGGACTTGCCGGCACCGGAGGGTCCGACCAGCGCGGTGCGCAGACCTGCCGGGGCCGTGAAGCTGGCACCGCGCAGCACCTGCGGGGCCACGCCGTCGACGGCCGGGTAGGCGAACGTGACGTTGCGCAATTCGACTTCGACCGGCTCGCTGCCAAGGGCGCCCGGCCGGCGCACCCGATCGAGGGCGCTCTCCTCTCCCATCGCAAGGACCTCCTGGATACGGGCCAGGGCGCCGAGGCCGGTCTGGATCGCCGTGAGTGCCGCGATGCCCTGCGCCAGCGGCTGCACCAGCAGGAACAGCAGGAGCACGAAGGCGACCAGGTCGGCCACCGAGATCGTGCCGGCGGCCACCCGGGCACCACCCACACCCAGCACCGCCAGGAACGCACCCTGCACCGCAACCGACGCCAACGGGCCCAGCACCGCCTGCAGCCGGGCCAGCCGCAGACCGGCCTGGAACGCCTCCGCGGCGAACACGGTGACGGCCGCCGACTCCCGCTGCTCGGCGCGGGCCGCCCGGATCGTGCGTACGCCGGACAGCGCCCGCTCAACCCCAGCCGTCATCGTCCCCACTGCGGTCTGGGCCGTCAGCGACGCCGCGCGCACCCGACGGACCACGAGGATCGCCCCGGCGAATCCGACGGTGACGGCTACCACCGTGATGCCCAGCAACATGGGGTCCACCACCGCCATCGCCACCAGGGCGCCCACGGCGATCACCACCCCGGAGCCCAGGTCCACCAGGCCCGACGTGACCACACTGCGCAGCAGTGTCGTGTCGGCGCCGACCCGCGAGATCAGGTCGCCGGAGCGCCGCCGATCCAACTCGGCCACCGGCAGCCGCAGGAGGCGCCGGACCAGCAGGGTCCGGGTGTCGAGCACCACTGCCTCACCGGTTCGTTGCAGCAGATAGCTCTGGATCCCGGACAGGATCGCAGCCGACACAAGGGCCAGAACGAGCAGCGTCGCCGCCCCGCGCAGCGACTGCGAATGCTCGATGTCGCGGATGACCCGCCGCACCAGCAACGGCTGGGCAAGGGCGGCGGCGGCGTTGGCGAAGGCGAGCCCACCAGCCGCCGCGAGCGCCACCCGGTGCGGCCGCAGCAGGCTCCACAGCGTGCCGAGTCCCGCCCGCCGGCCAGCGTCTGGATCATCGGACGCACCGCTGGGCGGTCCTGCCGGGCTCAGCGCTGCATCGCTCACCTGCGCATTGTCGTGGACCGCTGCCCGGTGGGTGAGGAGCTAGTCCGGTAGCGCGCCGCCGTGCGGGGCGAGCGCCTCGGCCAGCGCCGCCCGGAAGGCCTGCACGGGCACTGCCCCGGACGAGGAGACCCGCGTCCCGGCGTACGGCAGGTGGGTCATCTCGACACCGGCCAGGACACCGACGAGGCGGTGTACGTCGGGCAGGCTCACATCGCAGACGACGACGCTGTCGGCGCGCTCCTGGGTGCACATCAGTCCACCACCGGCAGGTAGACGCGGGCACCCTCGTCGAGGAACTCCGCGCTCTTGTCCCGCATCCCCGCGGCGAGTGCGTCTGCGTCGGACAGCTGGTGCTCAGCGGCGTACCTGCGCACATCCTGACTGATCTTCATGGAGCAGAAATGCGGGCCGCACATCGAGCAGAAGTGCGCCGTCTTGGCTGCCTCCACCGGCATCGTCTCGTCATGGAAGTCGCGGGCGGTGGTCGGATCCAGGGAGAGGTTGAACTGGTCCTGCCAGCGGAACTCAAAGCGCGCGTCGGACAGCGCGTCGTCCCAGGCCTGGGCGCCCGGGTGGCCCTTGGCGAGATCGGCTGCGTGAGCGGCGATCTTGTAGGTGATCACGCCCTCCTTGACGTCGTCGCGGTCGGGCAGGCCGAGGTGCTCCTTGGGGGTGACGTAGCAGAGCATCGCCGTGCCGTACCAGCCGATCATGGCCGCGCCGATGGCCGAGGTGATGTGGTCATAACCCGGCGCGATGTCTGTCGTCAGCGGCCCGAGGGTGTAGAACGGCGCCTCGCCACAGACCTCCAGCTGCAGGTCCATGTTCTCCTTGATCTTGTGCATCGGCACGTGGCCGGGCCCCTCGACCATGACCTGCACGTCGTACTCCCAGGCGATCTTCGTCAGCTCGCCGAGGGTGCGCAGCTCGGAGAACTGCGCGTCGTCGTTGGCGTCGGCGATGCAGCCGGGACGCAGTCCGTCGCCGAGCGAGAAGGTCACGTCGTAGGCGGCCATCAGCTCGCAGATATCCCGAAAATGGGTGTAGAGGAAGTTCTCCTCGTGATGGGCCAGACACCAGGCAGCCATGATCGACCCGCCGCGGCTGACGATGCCAGTCTTGCGGGTCGCGGCCAGCGGGACGTAGCGCAGCAACACGCCGGCGTGCACCGTGATGTAGTCGACGCCCTGCTCGAATTGCTCGACCAGGGTGTCGCGGTAGACCTCCCAGGTGAGGTCCTCGGCTTTGCCGTTGACCTTCTCCAGGGCCTGGTAGATCGGGACGGTGCCGATCGGCACCGCACTGTTACGAATGATCCACTCGCGGGTTGTGTGGATGTTGCGGCCGGTCGACAGGTCCATCACGGTGTCGGCGCCCCACCGGGTTGCCCACGTCATCTTGTCGACCTCCTCCTCGATCGAGGAGGCCAACGCGCTGTTACCGATGTTGGCGTTGATCTTGACCAGGAATCCACGACCGATCGCCATCGGCTCGGCCTCGGGGTGGTTGACATTGAGCGGCAGGACCGCGCGACCACGGGCCAGCTCGTCGCGGACGAACTCCGGCGAGCAGCCTTCGCGCAGCGCCACGAACTCCATCTCCGGCGTGATCTCACCGCGCCGGGCGTAGGCCAACTGCGTGACGGTCCGGCCCGGCAGCGCGCGCAGGGGCCGGCGCGTCCCGGCAAAGACGCTGTCGAGGTTTCTCGTGTCGTGTTGCTTCAAGCCGTTGTCGACCGGCTGCACCACTCGCCCGGCGTAGGACGTGACATCGGCTCGCTCACTGATCCAGGATTCCCGCAACGTGGGAAGGCCCAGCCGGATGTCGGTGCGCAGCTCGGCGTCGGTGTACGGGCCGGAGGTGTCGTAGAGCACGACGCTGTCGCCGGTGGACAGGACCACCTCGCGCATCGGGACCCGCAGATCCGGACGGCTGCCCTGCAGATAGGTCTTGCGCGACCCGGGAAAGCTGGTGCCGCTGGTGGTTTCGGTGTCGGAGACGGCCGTCATGCGATTCCTCCCTACGCCGGTGCGAACCGGGTCAGGTGCGAACGGTCGGCGACGCAGCTGATGGTCGCCCTCTCAGTGCCCTGCCGGCACTCCCGCGGTGGACGCGAGGAGCCTAACGCGTGAGGGTCGAGCGGAGCGCATCGAGCAGCCGATCGCCACTGCCGTCGTCGCGGACCGCGGTGCGCCAGTGCTCGGCTGTCAGACCGGGGAAGGTGTCGCCCCGGCGTACGGCGATCCCCTCCTTCCGCAGCGCCTGTCGTACGTCGGGGCGGCCTCGCACCCGGCACAGCAGGTAGGGCGCCTGACTACCCGGCGTAACCTCGACGCCGAGCTCGAGCAGCCCCCGCTCGAGCCGGTCCCGAGCTGCGATGAGGCCACCTGTCTCGCGCCGGGCCATCGCGACCGGGCCGCGGGCAAGGCACGCGTCGAGGGCGGTGAGGGCGGGCGTCGAGACCGACCACAGCGGCTGGGCGCCGCGCAGCTTCGCCACCATGCCCGGCTCGGCGAGCAGATAGCCGACCCGCAGGCCGGCCAGCGCCCAGGTCTTGGTCAGGCTGCGGACGACGACCAGGCCGGGCAGGTCGACCCGGCCGGCGAGCGAGGCCGGCTCCCCCGGGACGGCGTCCATGAAGGCCTCGTCGACGACGACAACGCGGCCCGGCCGGCACAGCTCGGCGAGGCGGTCGTGCACCACCCCGGTCGGGTTGGTCGGGTTGCCGACCACGACCAGGTCGGCCTGCTCGGGCACCTGCCCGGGCTCCAGGACGTACGGCGGTTCCAGGACGAGCCGGTGCACCTGGTGCCCGGCTGCGCGAAGGGCCGCCTCAGGTTCGGTGAACGACGGATGCACACACACCGGGTACGCCGGGGCAAGGGCGCGGGCGAGCAGCACGAACGCCTCCGCCCCGCCGGCGGTGACCAGCACCTCGCCTGGGTCGCGGTCGTGCCGGCGGGCGACCGCGTCGGTGGCGAGCGTCGGGTCGGGGTAGGCGGCGAGGCGGTGCAGGGACCGCTCGAGCCGGCTGATCAGCCACGGGGGCGGGGCGTCGCCGCGGACGTTGACAGCGAGATCGAGCAGGCCGGGGGCGAGCTCTGCGTCGCCGTGGTGGCGGAGCGGATCCATCAGTGCGGGTGCGGGTGGGCCGGGTCGTCCGGGTGGTCGTGCGGGGTCTGCGGCGCACCGAGCTTGCCCTCGAAGCCGGGCAGCGCGCTGCGGTAGGCGCAGGTGTCGCAGTTCATCCGCAGGTCACCACCGCCGATCTCGTGCCAGCGCACCCCGACCAGCTCGGCGAGCCGGGCGCTCGGACCGATGAGATCGCCTGTCAGCAGCTCGATGTCGGGATGGTCCCGAGCCCACGCGGACGCCTGCTCGACAATCCGGTCGGGCAGCACCCCGGCGAACAGGAAATACGGCAGGACGACGACCCGGCGGTAGCCGAGCTGCACCGCCCGGTCGAGGCCGGCCGGCACCGACGGCTGGGCGAGACTGATGAACGCCGTCTCGACCGTCCCGATCCCCCGGCCCTCCAGCAGCAGCCGGGCGGTCTTGGCGACCTCGGCGTTGGCGTCGGGGTCGGTGGCGCCGCGGCCGACAAGCACGACGGCGGTTGTCTGCCAAAGATCATCCGGGACCGCGGCGCGCAGGCGGTCGGCGAGATCGGCCAGCAGCAAGGGCTGCGGACCGAGCGGCCGGCCGTAGCGGAAGGACAGGCCCGGATGGCGGCTGCGTTCGCGGGCCAGCGCCGCCGGGATGTCGCCCTTGCTGTGCCCGGCGGCGACGAGCACGAGCGGCACCACATCGATACTCCGGTGCCCGGCGGCAACCAGTT
>JAYTOZ010000192.1:0-3554 GCA_043747515.1 Frankiales bacterium
CGCTGCCGGGCTGGGACGACGCGACCGGGATGCCGTCGATGCTGCCGTTCACCGAGGAGGACTTCGCCCCGGCGTGGGAGCACAGTGTCGCGCTGCTGCCCGTGCTGGCCGAGACCAAGGTCGAGGAGGGCTTCAACGGTGTCTTCTCCTTCACCCCCGACGGCATGGCGCTGATGGGTGAGCACCGCGAGCTTGCTGGATTCTGGGTCGCCGAGGCGGTCTGGGTCACCCACTCTGCCGGGGTCGCCAAGGCGATGGCCGAGTGGATCATCGAGGGAGCGCCGCGCACCGACGTCCACGAGTGCGACCTCTACCGCTTCGAAGACGTCCAGCTGGCCCCCGGCTACGTCCAGGCGCGCAGCGCACAGAACTTCGTCGAGGTTTACGACATCGTCCACCCGCTGCAGCCCGCGGAGCAGCAGCGGCCGCTGCGCGTCTCGCCGTTCTACGCCCGCCAGCTCGAGCTCGGGGCGGTCTTCCTGGAGTCCGGCGGCTGGGAGCGACCGCACTGGTACACCGCGAACGCTTCGCTGGTCGAGGGCCTTGACGTCCCCGGACGCGACGCGTGGTCCGCGCGATACTGGTCGCCGGTCGCCGCAGCCGAGGCGCACGCCACCCGCAACGGCGTGGCGATGTACGACATGACCCCGCTCAAGCACCTGGAGGTCGCTGGCCCGGGCGCCCTGGCGCTGCTGCAGCGACTGACCACCAACAACCTGGCCAAGTCCGTGGGCTCGGTCACCTACACCCTCATGCTGGACGACAACGGGGGCGTACGAAGCGACCTGACGGTCACCCGGCAGGCCGAGGACCTGTTCCAGGTGATGGCCAACGGCCCGCTGGACCTCGACTGGATCAGCCGGCACCTGCCGGCGGACGGCTCGGCGACGGTCCGCGACGTCACCGGCGGCTGGTGCTGCATCGGCCTGTGGGGACCCAAGGCCCGCGAGGTGCTGCAGCCACTGACCAGCGAGGACTTCTCCAACGACGCGCTGAAGTACTTTCGCGCCCAGACGGCACACCTGGGTGGCGTCCCTGTCACCGCGCTGAGGCTGTCCTACGTCGGCGAGCTCGGCTGGGAGATCTACACGACCGCCGACAACGGGCTGCGGCTGTGGGACCTGCTGTGGGCCGCCGGCCAGGAGCACGGCGTGGTGGCCGGCGGGCGCAGCGCCTTCAACAGCCTGCGGCTGGAGAAGGGCTACCGACTCTGGGGCACCGACATGACCACCGAGCACGACCCCTACGAGGCCGGGCTGGCCTTCGCGGTCCGCATGGACAAGGGCGACTTCATCGGCCGGGCCGCGATCGAGGGTCGCTCGCAGGAGTCTGCGAACCGCCGACTGACCTGCCTGGTGCTCGATGAGCCGACCGACGTCGTGCTCGGCAAGGAGCCCGTCCTGGTCGATGGCGCGGTCTCGGGATACGTCACGAGCGCGGCCCACGGCTACACCATCGGTCACACCATCGCCTACGCCTGGCTACCTGCGGGCGCCGCGGTCCCCGGGACGTCTGTGGAGGTCGAGTACTTCGGTCGCCGGCTCGCCGCGACGGTCACTGCCGAGCCGCTGGTCGACCCGCAGATGTCCCGTATCCGGCGCTGAGTGCCCACCGAACGAAGGAGGCAGCGATGAGTGTGCAGTCCCATGACGTAATCGTCGTCGGGCTCGGTGGCATGGGCAGCGCCGCCGCGTACCACCTGGCCACCCGCGGTCACAAGGTCCTGGGCCTCGAGCGGCACACCCCCGCGCACGACAAGGGCTCCAGCCACGGCGGGTCGCGCATCGTGCGCCAGTCCTACTTCGAGGACCCCGCCTACGTCCCGCTGCTGCTTCGCGCCTACGAGCTGTGGGACCAGCTCGGTCACGACTCGGGCACAGATGTGGTCACCTACACCGGCGGGCTCTTCCTGGGCCGGGAGGACGCCCTGACCTTCGCCGGCAGCCTGCGCGCCTCCCAGCAGTGGGACCTGCCGCACGAGGTGTTGTCGGCCGCCGACGTGCGGCGCCGCTTCCCCACGTTCACCCCGGCCGCGGACGAGCTCGCCCTGTACGAGGCCAAGGCCGGCTTCGCCCGTCCGGAGGCCACCGTCTCGGCCCACCTGCTGCTCGCCGAACGAGCCGGGGCACAGCTGCAGTTCGACGAGCCGGTCCTGCGCTGGGAGTCCACCGCCCGCGGGGTGCGGGTGACCACCGCGTCCGCGACGTACGAGGCCGATCAGCTCGTCGTCGCCCCGGGTGCTTGGGCGCCGCAGCTGCTGGCCGACCTCGCCGTGCCCATCGAGGTCGAGCGCCAGGTCATGCACTGGTTCGAGCCGGTCGGAGGCGTCGGGCCCTACCTGCCGGACCGGCACCCGATCTACATCCACGAGGACCGTGAGGGCACCCAGATCTACGGCTTCCCCTCGATCGACGGACCCGAGGGTGGCGCCAAGGTCGCCTTCTTCCGGCGCGGCCAGGCCTGCACCCCGGACACCATCGACCGCGAGGTCTCCGCCGCGGAAGTTGACGACATGGCCGCCTACGCCGCCCGGCTCCTGCCGACCCTGCCGGGACGGTCCATCAGCGCCGCGACCTGCATGTACAGCAACACCCCGGACCAGCACTTCGTCATCGCCAAGCACCCAGAGCACGCCAACGTGACGGTGGCCTGCGGGTTTTCCGGGCACGGCTTCAAGTTCGTCCCTGTCGTCGGGGAGATCCTCGCCGAGCTCGCCACGACTGGCAGCACAGCCCACCCCATCGACCTGTTCGACCCCCGGCGTCCCGCCCTGCGCCCCGATGCCCTCGAGGTGACCGTTTGACCACCACCGCCGCAGCCCATTCCGCCGGATTGGGTCCGGACGGCGATGTGGTGCCCGCTGACCCCTCCACGGGGGGGCACGTGCTGGCGCCGCACGCCGATCAGGTGCCGGCAGGCGGCAGCCTGCTGCCGACCCTTGCCGGCCGCTACTACACCGACCCGGCGATCTTTGCCCGCGAGCAGGCGGCCATCTTCGAGGCGATGTGGTTCTGCGCGGTGCGCTCCAGCGACATCGTGACCCCGGGGGCGTTCCGCACCGTGCAGGTCGGCCGCGAGAGCGTCCTGATCGTGCGGGGCAGGGACGGGCAGCTTCGGTCCTTCCTCAACATCTGCCGTCACCGCGGGGCGATGCTGTGCACCGAGCCGGCCGGTGAGGTCAAGCGCAACCTGCAGTGCCCGTATCACGCCTGGACGTACGGCCTGGACGGCCGACTGGTGGCCGCGCCCAACCTGGTGACGATGCCGGACGTCGACCGGGTCGAGCGCGGGCTGGTCACCGTGCACCTGCGGGAGTGGCTCGGCTACGCCTGGGTGTGTCTGGCCGACGAACCGCCGTCCTTCGAGGCCGATGTCCTCGAGGCGGCGGTTGAGCGGCTCGGTGACCTTGCAGCCATCGAGGCGTACCAGGTGCAGGACCTCGAGGTCGGCCGACGCATCAGCTACGACGTGCAAGCCAACTGGAAGCTCATCATCGAGAACTTCATGGAGTGCTACCACTGCGCGACGATCCACCCAGAGCTCACCGAGGTGCT
>JAYTOZ010000193.1:0-2881 GCA_043747515.1 Frankiales bacterium
CGCGGCCAAGGCGGGCATCGCGGCATTCGCCCAGATCGTCGGCATGGAGCAGTGGAAGCACGGCATCACCGTCAATGCCATCTGCCCGGCCGCGCGCACTCGGATGACCGAGGGCGCGTACGGCGCGATCGAGACCGCCGCCGAGGGGTTCGATTTCTGGCACCCCGACAATGTGGCGCCGTTCGTGACGTTTCTGTGCAGCGATGCGAGCAGCCACATCAGCGGCAAAGTCTTCGGTGTGCAAGGTGACACCGTCGAGTTGTACCGGCCGTTCACCAGTGAGGCGGTCATCGACAATGGCGGTGCCACCTGGGATCCGGCCGTGTTCAGCGAACGGGTCGGCGAGCTGTTCGAGGCGACCGGGATCGCCGCCGCGGCCGAGAACGGGATGGCCCGGCTACGCTTTTCCATGACGAACCGGACCGCCTGAGCGGCCGTTCGGGCGCGTACCGAATGCGTCGTTCGGCGGTATGCGGACATGTATGGGCCGATAAACTTGGCGTCATGATTACGGTGTGCACCGCCGCAGACCTGCGGGGGACGGTCTCGCCATGACCTCCGCCACCGACGCCGGCCGGGCGATGACGACGCCTGCCGGGGCGGTCCTGCTATTGCCACTGCGGCGCCTCCCGCTGCATCCCGCGCCGCTGCTCGACCGGCAGGTGCTGCGGCTGGACCCGACCGGCGGGGTGGGGCGTTGGGCCGCGACCGTCCGGGCGAGCGAGGAGGCCTGCTTGCTGCTCGATGCGGACGGCCGGGTGGTGGCGCTGAGCGCGCCCGCGGCGGACCTGCTCGACCTGCGCCCGGACGCGGCGACCGGGGCGCTCCTCGCTGAGCAGTTGAGCTTCGTCGACTTCAGCCTGGCGGCGCTCCCGACTCCCGAGGCATCCGGCGACATACCGCCGCTGCGGGCACTGCGCAGCGGTGGCCTGGCGCGGGGTCTGGTCCGCCGCCGCCGGACCAGCGGTGCCCTCACGACGTACGACGTCGTCGGGGTCGCCCTGGCCGGCCGAACCGGCGCCCTGGCGTTCCTCGTCGAGGTGTGAGGGCAGCTATCGGCGGGCTGCTGCCACCGCGTCGGCAAGGACCTCCTTCGCCGGCCGGCCGAGGGCCCCGGCGGCCGCCGCGACGTCGTCCCACTCCGGGTTGACAGTGACCGGTTCGCCGTCGAGCCACGCCGTCTTGACCCGCACGGGTTGCCCGCCGACGTGCACCGTCGACTCGGTCCGCTCGAGGGCCCGCTTGCCGACGGCGGTCTCCCGCAGCCCGATGGTGGAGGTCTGGGTGAACACGACCTGCGCTGCAGCGTCGGCCCGCCCGGTCGGGCTCAGCACCGACAGGGTGTGTGCGGGACGGCCCTTTTTCATCAGGATCGGGGTGAGCCACGCGTCGCTGGCCCCGGCCCGCAGCAGTGCGTCGAGCACCCCCGGCCACAGCCGCGGGTCGAGGTCGTCCACGTTGGCCTCGAGCAGCACCGCCGTGGCCGGCGCCGCCGCGACCGGCTCGCCCAGGACGAGGCGCAGGACGTTGGCGACCTCCCGGGGGTCGCGCCCCCCGGCGCCGGTACCGGTGCGGACCAGGGTCATCGGCGGCAGCGGCCCCCACTCGGTGACCAGCGTGGCCATGAGCGCCGCCCCGGTCGGGGTGGTCGCCTCGTGCGGTGAGCCGCCGGCGACGACGGGGCGGCCGGCGAGCAGGGCCAGCACGGCCGGCGCGGGCACCGGCAGCGGGCCGTGGGCGCCTCTGGTCGTGCCGGACCCGAGGGCCAGGGGCGAGCAGTGCAGTGCGGTCAGACCCAGCTCGTGCAACCCGGTGACCGCACCCACGACGTCGGCCAGCGCGTCGAGAGCCCCCACCTCGTGGAAGTGGACCTGCTCGACCGGCACCCGGTGCACCGCCGCCTCGGCCGAGGCGAGCGCGCCGAACACCTCGAGCGCGGTACGGCGTACCGGGGCGGGGAGGTCGACGGCGGTGAGGACGGCGCGGACGTCGGCCCAGGTGCGCGGCGCGGCCGGCTCGGCGCACCGCACCTCGACCCGGGTGCCGCCGAGGCCGGCCCGGACCACCGGCTGCGCCACCAGGGTGATCGGCTCGACGCCGAGCGCGTCGACGGCCTGCTGCAGCGTGCCGAGTGCGACGCCGGCGTCGACCAGCGCACCGAGCAGCATGTCGCCGCTCGCCCCCGCCTGGCCGTCGATCCAGCCGATCACCGCGCCGCCGCCCGACGGGCCACCCTGGCGGCGAACACCCCTGCCCCGAAGCCGTTGTCGATGTTGACGACCGTCACACCAGGCGCGCAGGAGTTGAGCATCCCGAGCAGCGCGGCGAGCCCGCCGAACGCGGCGCCGTAACCCACCGAGGTCGGTACTGCGACGAGCGGCGTGCCGACGAGCCCGCCGACAACCGACGGCAGCGCGCCCTCCATGCCGGCGACGACCACCAGGCAGTCGGCCCGGTCCAGGACCGGTCGCGCGGCGAGCAGCCGGTGCAGCCCGGCCACCCCGACGTCGTCGACCCGCTCCACCCGGGCACCGAAGGCGCGGGCGGTCACCGCCGCCTCCTCGGCGACCGGGCCGTCGGAGGTGCCGGCCGCGAGCACGGCGACCAGGCCTCGCGGCGCCGGCGGCGTGCCGACCAGGACGGTCCGGGCGGCACTGCCAAGGGCAGCGGAGGTCTCCGGTGAGCACCTGGTGATGAGGACGTGCGGGGAGCCGGCCCGGATGGCAGCCACGACATCAAGGACCTGCTGGGTCGTCTTGCCCGCCGCGTAGACGACCTCCGGGTCACCCGTGCGTAACGCCCGGTGGGTGTCGACCAGGGCGTGTTCCAACTCGGCGTAGGGCGCGACGGCAAGCACGTCGAGGGCATCGGCCGGCGCGAG
>JAYTOZ010000194.1:0-10417 GCA_043747515.1 Frankiales bacterium
TCAAATCGGGGCCGGCAGCAGTGCCTGAGCTCGGTCGGGACACCCTCGGGGCCACCGAGCAAGGACCAGTGCGGCCCGCCGCTCACGCTGCAGGACATCGGCGGCGTCGAGGCCTTCATCGACAAGCGGCCGTTCAGCCTCGCGGTGCAGGGTCGCGGCGGCGTGCTGGGGGTCGCCGGGGCCGCGGCCGGGCTCGCCTTCCTGATCGGAGCGACATACGTCGGGGCGGAGTGGTCGAGCCGGTCGATGGTGGCGCTGCTGTTCTGGGAGCCCCGCCGGCGAAAGGTCATGGCCACCAAAGTGACGGTGCTGGTGGCCCTGACCGCGCTGCTCGGCGCGGTGGCCGAGGCGGTCTGGTTGGCGGCTGCGCGGCTGCTCGCGACGACCAGGGGGACGGCTGCGACCCCGCATGGGTTATGGGGTGAGCTGATCGGGTCCGCTGGGCGGGGGGTGCTGCTCGTCGTCCTGGTCGGCCTGCTCGGGTTCGGTGTCGCAAACCTGCTGCGCAACACCGCGGCCGCGCTCGGCGTCGGGTTCGTCTACTTCGCAGTGGTCGAGAATGCGCTGCGGGTGCTGCGGCCACGCTGGCAGGAGTGGCTGATCACCGATAATTCGGTCGCCCTGCTGCATCACGACGGGCTCCGGCTGTTCATCAACGACACCGTCGTCGACGCCCGCGGCGGGGTCCAGACCAGCCGGCTGCTGCACCTGACCAATCTCCACGGAGGCCTGGTGATGGCCGCGGCGACCGCCGTGGTCGTGCTGGTCGGGGTCGTGTTGTTCAGCCGCCGTGACCTCGACTGACCCGCCCCGGGTGCTCCTACCGGCCACGAGCTGACGATGCGGCCGGCGCTGCCGGTCCGCCGCGCCCACCGGGACCGGATTGCCTACGCTTGGGCCTCATGGCCCCCGGCAAGGCGGACGCGACCACGCCAGAGCCTGGTCCATCGGAGGTCCGGCACTGGCGTCAGCGCCTCGCCGACGAACGCGTCGAGGCCTCGCTCTATCGCAATTTGGCGGCGCGACAATCGGGTGAGGACCGTGAGATCCTGCTCGCGATCGCCGAGGCCGAAGAGCGCCACATCGCCCACTGGGAGGGGCTACTCGGGAGTGCGGCGGCGCACGCCGGTCGGGCTGATCTGCGGCTCCACCTGCTGGCGCTGCTGGCCCGGCGGTTCGGCTCAGTGTTCGTGCTGGCGCTGGCGCAGCGGGCCGAGAGCCGGTCGACCTACGAGACGGACAGCGACGCCACCCGCACGATGGCCGCCGACGAACGGATCCACGAAGAGGTCCTGCGTGGCCTCGCGGCCCGCGGTCGCGAGCGGGTTTCCGGGACGTTCCGCGCCGCGGTGTTCGGGGCCAACGACGGGCTGGTGAGCAACCTCGCCCTCGTGCTCGGCGTCAGCGCCGGGGGGGCCGGCACGTCGGCGGTGCTGCTGACCGCCCTCGCCGGGTTGCTGGCCGGTGCCCTGTCGATGGGCGCCGGCGAGTACATCTCGGTGCGCTCGCAACGTGAGCTGCTCGCCGCGTCGACGCCCGGGCCGGGGCCCGGCGTCCTGCTGCCGTATCTCGACGTGGACGCCAACGAGCTCGCGCTGGTGTACCGGGCCCGGGGGATCCCACCGGACGAGGCCCAGCGCAGGGCCGATGCGCTGCTCGGTGGCCACCAGCCGGCTCCCGCGCCGGAAAGCATCGGTCAAGCGGCCCGGCACGACGTCATCGGTACCGGCCTGGGGGCGGCCGTGTCCAGCTTCAGCTTCTTCGCCTCGGGTGCGGCCGTCCCCGTCCTGCCGCTCCTGGTCGGCCTGCGCGGCACCGCTGCACTGCTCACCGCGACCGTGCTGGTGGGGCTCGCCCTGATGCTCACCGGAGCGGTCGTCGGGATGCTGTCGGGCGGCCCGCCGCTGCGCCGCGCCTTGCGTCAGCTCGCCGTCGGGGCAGCAGCGGCCGCCACGACCTACCTGCTGGGCCTGCTGTTCGGCGCCACCCTCGGCTGACCGGGCGGTCAGCGGGACACGTTGCGCAGGCGGCGCCCGATACGCGCAGGGGTGAGAGTGTCGTCCGGTTGGTCAAGGGGCGGCGAGGACCGGCCGATGGGCAGGTGTCGGCCACCCTCCGGCCGTCGCCGCGCCGCCCGGGAAGGATCCTGATGAGCCTTGTCGCCCAGTCGGCAGTCTCCAGGACGGGTGGGCCCGACGCCGACGACCGGATCGCTCGACGCAGCCGGGTGGCAGGCATCGGGCTTGTCCTGATCCTGCTGACGGTGAGCGCCTTCGCGATCTGGTCCTCCCAGGCCACCGCCGACGCCGCCGACCGGGCCGCGATGGCGAGCCGGCTGTCGCACGGCTACGACCGCGCTGCGGCCGCCCTGGCCAGCGAACAGTCGCTCGAACGCTACTTCCAGCTGCAATCCCGGCCCGAGGTACGGACCCGGTACATCGCGGCCGACGACGAGCTGCTCAGCGCCCTCGACGCGCTGCGGCGGGACGGCACCGCGCCGGACAGGACCAGGGTCGCCGGGATCCTGGCCGCACACGACACCTACCTGGCGGCGATCGGCCGGTTGTACAACGCCGTCGAGGCCGGCGACGAGCCGCTGGCCCGGACGCTCGATCGCCGTGAGGTCGACCCGTCGTTCGCAGTGATCCAGAAGATCGTCGTTGCGGCAGCCGAAGGGCACGACAGGAACGCCCAGGCCCAGCTGGCGCACCTGGGTCACCTGCAGATGCTCACCAGCCGGCTCACCCCGGTCCTGTTCCTGGGTGGATTGCTGCTCGCGGCGCTGTTGGCCTCAGTGACCCGCGGCCACCGGCGCCAGCTCGACATCGAACGCACCCGGGCCATGCACGATTCGCTGCACGATGCGCTGACCGGTCTGCCCAACCGGCTGCTGCTCGCCGACCGGTTCGACCAGGCCTTGCTCGGCTCGAAGCGGTCCGGCGACTCGACCGGCTTGCTGCTGGTCGACCTGGACCGGTTCAAAGAGGTCAACGACACCTTCGGTCATCACCACGGCGACGGGCTGCTCACCCAGATCGGGCCGCGACTGCGGGCGGTGCTCCGCGAGACGGACACGATCGCCCGGCTCGGTGGGGACGAGTTTGCCGTCCTGCTCCCTCATGTCACCGATCTTGCCGCCGCGGTCGACATCGCCCGCAAGCTCCTGGTGACCCTCGCGGCGCCGTTCACGGTGGAGGGGGTCAGCCTGGACATCGAGGCCAGCATCGGGGTGGTGCTCTCCGGTGACCATGGCGACGACCCCGCGACGCTGCTCCAGCGCGCCGACATCGCGATGTACGCCGCGAAGGCCCAGAACCTCGGGGTCTGTGTCTACGACGCCGATCTGAACGGACACAGCCCCGCCAAGCTGGCCCTGCTCGGCGAGCTGCGCCGGGCCCTCGAGCTCGACCAGCTGCTGCTGCACTACCAGCCCAAGGTCAGCATCAGCACCGGTGAGGTGGTCGGCGCGGAGGCGCTGGTGCGCTGGCAGCACCCCGACCGGGGGCTGATCTTTCCTGATGCCTTCATCCCGGTGGCCGAGCACACTGGCCTGATCAAGCCGCTTACGACGTACGTCCTGAAAGCGGCCCTGGCGCAGGCGAAGACGTGGATGGACGCCGGGCAGCCATTGATGGTGTCGGTCAACCTGTCGGCTCGCAACCTGCTCGACGAGGGCCTGCCGAACGAGGTCGCCGGGCTGCTCACCAGCACCGGCGTGCCGGCCGAGTTGCTCGAGCTCGAGGTCACCGAGAGCGCGATCATGACCGAACCGGTCCGTGCGCAGCGCCTGCTCGAAGCCCTGGCGGCCCTCGGGGTGCGGCTGTCCATCGATGACTTCGGCGCCGGCTACACCAGCCTGGGTCAACTCAAGCACCTGCCGATCACCGAGCTCAAGATCGACAAGTCGTTCGTGATGACGATGACCGAGGACACGAGCAACAGCCTGATCGTGCACAGCGTGGTTGATCTCGGCCACAACCTCGGCCTGACGATCGTCGCGGAAGGCGTCGAGTCCGCGGCTGCCCTCGCCGTGCTCAGGGACTACGACTGCGACATCGCCCAGGGCTACCACCTGTCCCGCCCGATTCCCGCCGCCGCCTTCGACAGCTGGTACGCCGCGAGACGCCTCGCCCTCGCCGCCCCGGCCGTCCCGGTCCAGACCGCTACGCCGTGACGCCGTGACGCCGTGACGCCGTCGGACCCTCAGGGTGGCGGTGTCCGGTAGGCATCGGCTCGATGCGGTACCCGCACGACGACCACCGTCTGCTCGATCTCGTTGATCCTCAGGAGCACCCGTTCGTCGCCTCGACGATGGCCACCGCGACGCGACGTCGCGCCGGGCCTGCTCGACGTCGTCGCGGATCCCGGGCTGCGACAACCAGAACAGCGTCTCGTGCAAGGACTCGAGGTCCTCGGCCGCGACCGGCACGGCAGCGGGGCGGCCGGGCCGGGTGAACGTGTCGATCTCCTACGTCGTCTCGGCCTGCTCGACCAGGGCCGAGAAACCGCCCTTGGCCGCACTCGATGGCATCACCGTCCTACCGACACGGCAGCCCGGCTTCTCGCCGATCTGAGCTGTCGAGCGGTCAGGCCTCGGTGAGCCAGCCGGCGGCCTCGGTCGCCCAGTAGGTCAGCACCATCCCAGCGCCGGCCCGGCGGATACCCGTGAGGGTCTCGAGCACGGTGCGCCGCCGTTCGATCCAGCCGTTCGCGGCGGCCGCCTCGACCATGGCGTACTCCCCCGACACCTGATACGCCGCGACCGGCACGTCCACTGCGTCGGCGACGGCTCGCACGACATCGAGGTAGGCCAGCGCCGGCTTGACCATGACCGCGTCGGCGCCCTCGGCGATGTCGAGCAGCGCCTCGCGGACACCCTCGCTCGTGGGTCGAGCCGGGTCCTGCTGGTAGGCCGAGCGGTCCCCGAACTGCGGCGCGCACTCGGCGGCCTCGCGGAACGGACCGTAGAAAGCCGAGGCGTACTTCGCGCTGTAGGCCAGGATGGCCACCTCGGGAAAGCCATCGGCGTCAAGGGCCGTCCGGATCGCCGCGACCTGGCCGTCCATCATCCCACTGGGGGCGACGACGTGGGAGCCGGCGCGGGCCTGGGCGACCGCTGCCTCGGCGTACCGCTCGAGGGTGCTGTCGTTGTCGACCTCCCCGTCGGCCGTCAGCAGCCCGCAATGGCCGTGGTCGGTGTATTCGTCCAGGCACAGATCGGTCATCACCACCACCTGGTCTCCGACCTCAGCGATGAGATCCGCGACCGCGAGCTGCACCACCCCGGCCGGGTCGTCGGCGCCGGAGCCACGAGCGTCCTTGACCGCCGGAATCCCGAACAGCACCAGGCCGCCGACCCCGGCCGCGGCAGCCTGCGCGGCGGCCTTGCGCAGCGAGTCGCGGGTGTGCTGGACGACGCCCGGCATGGACCCGATGTCGACCGGCGAGCTGAGCCCCTCCTTGACGAAGACGGGCAGTACCAAGTCGGCGGGGGCGAGCCGGACGTCGGCGACGAGCCGCCGCAGAGCGGGGGTCCGGCGCAGCCGCCGGGGCCGGACGACCAGGCCGCTCATCGACGAACGGGGGACTTCTGCGCGGCCTTGGCGACCTTCCTGCGGCGGGCTGCCGACGGCAGCTCACCGGCGGCGCGCCGGGTCAGCGCGTGCTCGGCGAGCGCCTCGACGAGGGAGACGACGTCGGGCTTGGCCGCGACGACGTCGACCCGAAGGCCGAGCTCCTCGGCCGTCTTGACCGTCTGCGGGCCGATGCAGGCCAGCACGGTGGTGTCGTGCGGCTTCCCGGCGATCCCGACCAGGTTGCGGACCGTGCTCGAGCTGGTGAACAGCACCGCGTCGAAGCCGCCGCCCTTGAGCGCCTCCCTGGTCTCGGCGGCCGGCGGTGCGGCCCGGACGGTGCGGTAGGCGGTGACGTCGTCGACTGCCCAGCCGAGCTCCTTGAGGCCGGCCACCAAGGCGTCGGTGGCGATGTCGGCACGCGGCAGGAAGACCCGGTCGATCGGGTCGAACACGTCGTCGTAAGGCGCCCAGTCCTTGAGCAATCCTTCGGAGGACTGCTCGCCGGACGGCACCAGCTCGGCCCGGATGCCGAAGTCGAGCAGGGCCTGCGCGGTGCTGTCGCCGACCGCCGCGACCTTCACCCCGGCGAAGGCGCGGGCGTCCAGACCGAACTCCTCGAGCTTCTCGCGCACTGCCTTGACGGCGTTGGTGGAGGTGAAGGCGACCCACATGTAGCGACCGGTGACCAGGCCCTTCACGGCCCGCTCCATCGGCGCCGGGGTGCGCGGCGGTTCCACCGCGATCGTCGGCACCTCGACGGGGATCGCCCCGTAGCCCCGCAGGGCAGCCGACAGGACGCCGGCCTGGTCGCGGGTCCGCGGCACGAGCACCCGCCAGCCGTAGAGCGCGCGCGATTCGAACCACGCGAGCTTCTCGGCTTTCTTGACGGCGTCGCCGACCACGACGACCGCCTCGCCGGCCAGCCCCGCTGCCGTCACGTCGGCTTCCGCCCGGTCCAGGGTCGTCAGGACGGTGCGCTGCTCGGAGGTCGTGCCGCCGACCGTGACCGAGGCCAGGGTCTCGGGCTTGCGGCCGTGCTCGACGAGGGCGGCTGCGGCCTTCGCGACATGACCGGCCGGGCACAGCAGCACGAGCGTGCCGGGCGCGGCCGCGATCCCGCGCCAGTCCAGGCCGTCCTCGACCCGGGCGACGGCGCGCGGCAGGCCGACCGGGACGCCGGCGTAACCGGGTACGGCGACCGGAGCGGGCAGGCCCGGCACGACCTCGAGCCGCTGCTTGGCCTTCTGGACCGCCTCGGCCTCCTTGACGCCGTCGTCGGCGAGGAACGGGTCGCCGGCCAGCAGCCGGACGACCAGGCGCCCCTCCTTGGCTGCGGCCACCAGCACCGGTCCCTGCAGCTCGTGCGCCGGGACCACCCGCAGCTCGGCGCCGTCGCGGGCCAGGGCGAGCACCCCGGCGCTGCAGCGTTCGTCGGCGACGATGAGGTCGGCGGCGCCGAGCAACTCAGCGGCGCGGAGCGTCAGCAACCCCGGATCGCCGGTGCCGGCGCCCACCAGGGCCACCTGTCCGACGGGCTTCTTGGCGCGGGTGGTGCTCATCGTGAGTCTCCCATCAGGTCCGCCGCCCCGAGGTCGAGCAGCTCGGCAGCGAGCCGGCGTCCCACCTCCGCAGCGTCGGACGTCGGACCGGTCGCCGAGAGGCGGACCGAGTCTGTTCCGTCGAGGGCGGCCACCAGGCCGCGCAGGAAAACCTCGTCGCCGTCGTCACCGAGCGCGACCTCGGCCATCGCCCCGACCGGGGCGGTGCAGCCCGCCTCGAGGGCGGCCAGCAGACCGCGTTCGGCGGCGACCGTGATGCGGCTGTCGGCGTGGTCGAGCGCAGCCAGCTGGGCGACCAGCGGGGTGCCGGCGCGACACTCGACCGCGAGCGCGCCCTGCGCCGGCGCGGGCAGGACCTGCAGCGGGTCGAGCGCTTCGGTCACCTCGCCGAGCCGGCCGAGCCGAGCGAGCCCGGCCCGGGCGAGCACCACCCCGTCGAGCTCGCCCTCGGCGACCTTGCGCAGCCGGGTATCGACATTGCCACGCACCGGGACGATTTCGAGCCCGAGCCCGAGGGCCCGCAGCTGCGCTGTACGCCGGGGCGAGCCAGTACCGATCCGCGAGCCGGCCGGCAACTCACCGAGGGTGAGCCCGTTGCGAGCGACCAGCACGTCACGGGCGTCCTGCCGGGGTGGGACGGCGGCGATGCACAGCTCGTCGGCCGGCGCGGTCGGCAGGTCCTTGTAGGAGTGCACCGCCAGGTCGACCTCGCCACGCAGCAGGGCGTCGCGCAGCGCGGTGACGAACACCCCGGTCCCACCGATCTGCTCGATCGCCGCACTCGACACATCGCCCCTGGTGGTCACGTGCACCAGCTCGACCTCGTGGCCGAGCCGCCGCAGGGCGTCCGCGACCTGCCCGGACTGGGTCAGCGCGAGCGCGGAGGACCGGGTGCCGAGCCGCAGACCCGTCACGTCGGGTCCTCAAGGGTCACCGGAGCGACGGCCACAGCGGCCGGCGCGTTGCGGTCCAGGCCGAACAGCTCGCGCAGTGCCTCGGCGTACGACAGGCCCTCGGGGGCTTCGGTGAGCTCCTTGACCCGCACCGTCGGGGTGTGCAGCAGTGTCTGGACGACCCGGCGAACCGCGGACTCGACCTCGGTCCGGTCGCGATCGGACAGCTCGGGCAGGCGACCGGCCAGGCGGAGCAGCTCGGCGTTGACGACCTCGTCGGCGCGGCTGCGCAGGGCGACCACGGTCGGGGCGACCCTGGCCGCCCGCTGCCAGGAGAGGAACGCACCGACCTCCTCGCGGACGATCGCCCGGGTGGCTTCGACGCCGGCGACGGCCGCGGTCGCGGCCAGCACCTGCTGCAGCGACTCGAGGTCGATCAAGCTCACCCCGGGCAGGTCGCACACGCCGGGGTCGATGTCGCGGGGGAGCGCGAGGTCCAGCAAGGCCAGCGGCCGGCCGCCCCGGCCGGCGACGGCCTTGGCGACGATGTCCCGGGTCAGCACGAGGCCGGTCGCACCGGTGCTGCTGACGACGACGTCGGCGTCCAGCAGCGCCTCGTCGAGCTCGTCCAGGCCGATGCCGACGCCGTCCAGACCGGTGGCGAGCCGGGTCGCGTTGGCGGGGGTGCGGTTGGCCACGACGATCGACCCGACCCCGGCGCGGCGCAGCGTGGCGCCGGCCAGCGCGCCCATCGAGCCGGCACCCACGACCAGCACGCTGCGCCCGTCGAGCGGACCGACGGCGTCGACAGCCTGCTCCAGCCCGACGCTGACCAGGGATTGACCGGCCGCGTCGATCCCGGTCTCGGTGTGCGCCCGCTTGCCGACGTGCAGCGCCTTCTGGAACAGCTCGTGCAGCACCCGGCCGGCCGCCGAGCCCTCAGCCGCTGCCGCGTAGGAGCGGCGCAGCTGACCGAGGATCTGTGACTCGCCGACGACCATCGAGTCGAGCCCACAAGCAACCTCGAACAGGTGCAGGACCGCCTGGCCCTCCCAGTGCACGTAGAGGTGCTTGCTGAGCTCTTCGAGGGGTACCCCGGACCGCCGCGCCAGCAGGTCCGACACCGCGGCGAACCCGGTGTGGAAGCCGGCGGTGTCGGCGTAGACCTCGACCCGGTTGCAGGTGGCCAGCACGACCGCCTCGCCGATCTCGCCCTCGGTCAGCTCGCCAAGGACGCCGGTGGTGTCGCCGATGCCGACGGTGACCCGCTCGAGCAGGCTGACCGGGGCGCTGCGGTGCGAGACACCGACCACGAGCACGCTCATGCGCCGACCTCAGCGGCCTGCCGGGCGGCTTTGCGGTGCTCGTGGAAGGACAGGATCTGCAGCTCGATGGACAGGTCCACCTTGCGCAGATCGACGTGGCTGGGCACGGTGAGCACGGCCGGGGCGAAGTTCAGGATGCTCGTCACGCCGGCGGCGACGAGGCGGTCGCAGACGTCCTGCGCGGCCTCGGCCGGGGTGGCGATGACGCCGATGCTGACCGCCGTGGCCCGCACGACGTCGTCGAGGTCGTTGATGTGGCGGACCGCGAGCTCACCGATGCGTTCCCCGACCCGACCGGGATCGGCGTCCAGCAGCGCGGCGATCGACAGGCCACGGGTGGCGAACCCGCCGTAGCCGGCGAGGGCCCGACCCAGGTTGCCCACGCCGACGAGCACGACCGCCCAGTGCTGGGTGAGCCCAAGCTCGATCGAGATCTCGTGCACGAGCGTTGCCACGTCGTAGCCGACGCCGCGGGTGCCGTAGGAGCCCAGGTGGCTGAGGTCTTTGCGGAGCTTGGCGCTGTTGACACCGGCGGCCGTCGCGAGGGCCTCGGAGCTCACCGTTTGCCGACCGGCCTCGGCGAGGGCGTGCAGGGCCCGCAGGTAGAGCGGCAACCGGGCAACCGTCGCCTCGGGGATGGTGGCCACCCGCCGGGGTGGGGCAGCCACCTGCGTGGCGGTGCCCTGCTCCATTGCCGGCTCCTGGAACATCGTCGAAGGGACGCTGCCGGGGTCGTTGCCGCCGACGTGGGGGTGGTGTGGTAGCCACGACGTTACGCGCTTGTGAACACGTGCACAAAGTCGGTGACCAGGGTCACAGCCGACCGACCAGGTCAACCCCGCAACGCGGTCCGCAGCGCCTTCTCGTCGATCTGCCAGTAGCCGTGCTCGACGCCGTCAAGCAGCACGACCGGCACCTTGTCGGTCCACCGCAACCGCAGCCCGGCGTCGCTGTCGACGTCGACGAGCTCGAAGCTCGCGCCGACGTCGGCCGCGGCCAGCGCGACCACCGGCTGGGCCTGCTCGCACAGGTGGCAGCCCGCGCGGGTCACCAGGGTGACCACC